>DDCR01000149.1 GCA_002335115.1 Oceanospirillaceae bacterium UBA2001 | reverse complement strand
AAGTGTGTGGCACAAGAAGGGCAGGCGTCTGAAAATACGTCAATGGAAGCTAGCCCTTTTAAGGGGTGCTGTAGTGACCTTGGCGCAGCTTTCCTTTTATATGGCTTTAGGGTTAATGGCGTTTGCTACGGCATCGACCATCACCTATGCAAGCGCATTATTTACCACGGCATTGGCGATTCCTATTTTAGGTGAGCGGGTTGGCTGGGTGCGATGGTGTGCTGTTCTGGTGGGTTTTGTGGGTGTAGTGATGGTAATTAAACCCACGGGAGAAGCTTTCAATCTGTATGCGCTTTTGCCTTTGGCTGCGGCAGCATTCTATGCTTTAGTGGGGGTTACAGCACGCTTGTTTGATGACGATGTATCAAGCCCATTAGTTAACTTGTATGCGTCCATGACGTCAGTCATTGGGGCCACTTAGATTGCCTACTTTTGGGGTGGCTTTACGCCCATAGCTTCGGTTAACGATTTGGGCTGGATCATGTTGATGGGGATGTTGGGTGGGACAGCCGTCCTATTTTTAGTGGTGAGTTACCGCATGACTGAACAAAGTAACTTAGCCCCCTTTAGTTATTTTGGTATCCCCCTCGCATTTGTTTTAGGATGGTTTTTCTTTGACGAAGCACCCTGGAGCACTCTATTCCCGGGGGCATTGCTAATCGCAAGTGGTGGATTAATGATTGTTTGGCGAGAAAGGTCACGCTCTAAACCTGTGCCTAAACTACATCAGTGAGTCTTGCTCCGCCAAAAATAATTCTATCAATCAGTTCTTTGAAGCAAGTCCTGTAAAACAAGTCCTTTACAAGCATTTCAAAACACATGTGCATGTGCTAATAGTAAAATTCTATGGTAGAGACAGAAACATCAGCCGTAAAGTCACGACCATAAGCCACAATACCCAAGCTATTGATTGCATTAGCTTTTAGGATTGAATTTTTCGATCGCTTGCGTTCGAAGATGCTAAACGGCAAATCAATCATTTGCCAGTTATCATTGGTGGTAAAGGTGGCTGAGAAATAATCAGAATAAGATCGCGTTTCATTAGTCCGAATAAAAACATGGTAGGTCTCACCGTTACCACGCACATTCAACCGCACTCCCTGCAATGGGTTGCCGTTTTTTTCGGTGTCAGCCAATGACATACCCGTACGCAATTGAATAAAGCCCCCATTATTTTGGGTACTTACATCACCAGCAAGTCTAGCAAAAATCAGGTCGCCATCTTGTTCAAGTTTGACTTGGCCATTGGAGATACCCCCCATCACCCGATCACTTGAATATTGCCAATATTGCCCACTATTGGACGTAAATGGATAGCTAAGAGCCTTTTCTTTGGCCCATGTGCCATTAGTTAAAGTTAATGTGTTTAGCACCACTAAAAAGAGCATTAGGGTTTTTTTAACACTCCAGCTATATCTAAATGCGCGCATGATCAACATCCCGAGGTTGTGTCTTTATTGGGTTTTATTAATAGCTTGACCCAGCTGACTTATTTTTATTTTTAGGTATCACAATACTTGGTTTGACCACTTTATAATCAGCACAATCCAACACTCGTGTGATGACTTCTTGCTGGTAAAGGGCTTCATCAGGTTGATTAGCGGCAAGCCGGCAAATCGTTTTATCAGACCAGCCGGATATATCTTGAGATAAGACAGGTTTTGCAATCAAAGTAACACAGAGTAAACAGGCCAACCGACAATGAATATTTAACATATTGACACCCTTGTAATTAATTTCTGCTACAGGTTTGCCTTAAATACTACGTTCATAGCCGCCCTATAGATAGAGACGCTGTACAAATAATAGTGACAAATAATAGTTATAGTTAATAGCCGCAGATAGGAAGACCCCAGCAAATACAGAATCTTGATGCACTAACATCTAATGCATGTTTTCGTGGCACCTTCAGAGTTCAAGCTAAAAAGTACAAATTCACTGCGTGAGCAGGCTGGAAAATGCTATGCTTTATTCGTAGTATATTTTAGAACTGACCTTGGGCTGCTGTTTTTAACTGTTGGAAATATTTCCAAAGTTTATAACAGTCCACCATGCAATAAGGCCCAATCATAGAGATATTAAGTATGAGTGAAGTTTATACCCCACCCCAAGTATGGCAATGGAATACTGAAAGTGGTGGCCATTTTGCCAGTATCAATCGACCAGTGGCTGGTGCCACGCATGTTAAAGAGTTGCCTCAAGGTAAACATCCATTGCAGCTTTATTCGTTGGGCACACCCAATGGGCGAAAGGTCACCGTTTTGCTTGAAGAATTATTAGAGATGGGCCTAAACGGCGCCGAGTATGATGCTTGGCTAATCGATATTAGTGAAGGCAACCAATTCAGTAGTGGGTTTGTAGACATTAACCCTAACTCAAAAATCCCAGCTTTAATGGATTACAGTGGTGCAGCACCCGTACGTGTGTTTGAGTCAGGCGCAATCATGCTTTACTTGGCTGAAAAGTTTAATTTCTTTGTTCCCACAGTCGGTTCGCCTGAAAGAGCAGAATGCCTGTCTTGGCTGTTTTGGAACATTGGTAGCGCCCCGTTTTTGGGAGGTGGCTTTGGACACTTTTATGCCTATGCACCCGAAAAATTAGAATACCCCATTAATCGCTATGCCATGGAAGCCAAACGGCAACTCGATGTGCTGGATAAACAACTAGCCCAGCATCAATACCTCTGTGGCGACCAATACACCATTGCTGATATGGCTAATTTCGCTTGGTACGGCGCCTTAGTTTTAGGCGAACTTTATAAAGCTGCGGAGTTTCTAGATGTCACCCGCTATACCCATGTTGTGCGCTGGGCCGAGCAAATTCAGCAACGGCCCGCGGTCATAAGGGGAAAACGGGTCAACCTCGCCTGGGGCCCCGAGCAAGATCAGCTTAAAGAGCGCCATGACGCCAGCGATTTTAACAAACCAAGTATTGAATCCTAGGTTGACTCTAACCTTGGCCAATGTGGGCATTAAAGCCTAACTAAATCTGATAAGGAGGAAGGGGGAGCGGGAGCGGGAGCGCCGTTCCTCCTTCTATCTAAAATTGTCTCATGTCCAATAAAAGTAAGCTTTAACAGCCCTATAACTTTAGCGCTTCCAGCACTTACTTTAGTGTTCTAAAAATCTTCTTACTCATTAATAAAAAAATGGATAATCAAAAATCCAAAGTGATGTAGGTACTTTCCATAGTATTTCCTTAGTCATTTTCGGGTCTAACCCTAGTCTAGAGTCAGTCCAGTATCAGCCATCCAAGCTGAGTAAACCCATACCCTTTTAACAGTGATCTTAAAATAGATGATGCTTTCTAATATGCTTTTCTTTGCCTTGTAGTTTTGTGTTCTACCTCATCAGCTCAAGGTTCACAGTTGCATAATCACTGATTAATTGAGCCTTATCTGATCGAGTTTTAGCTACATTATTATCCCCTAATACTTTCGGATGTATAATAAAAAAATAGACAAACTATATATACGAACTGTATAGTGTTTCAAACGAAACATATTAACCTCTCAAAAATAATAAAGAGTTAATTGAAATATATGGCTTTATCACGCCGGCAGCAACGCATCATTGATCAACTTCACGCCACAAACGGCGTGCTCTCAAGCATGGAAATCACGTCTATGTTTGATGTGTCTGTGCAAACCATCAGGAAAGACCTCAACGAATTGAGTCAACTGGGCCACGTACGACGGGTGCACGGCGGTATAAGTCTGCCAGGCAATAATCACAATATCCCCTTTAGTAATCGTACGGTCATGAACCTTGCAGCAAAGCAGACCATTGCTCAAAAGGTGGTGTCTCTGTTACCAGAAGACAGTAGTGTTTTTTTGGGTATTGGCACCACGCCTCAGCAAGTGGCTTTGGCATTGTTAGACCACCCAGGTTTAACTGTGGTAACTAACAACATTAACGTGGCCCTGACCTTAAGCAATAGTCCTAATATTCAAACCTATTTAGCAGGTGGTTTGGTGCGACCCGGTGATGAAGATACGATGGGGCCTGAAACGACTGCGTTTTTTAATAAGTTTAATATTCAATATGGCGTGTTTGGTGTGGGTGGCTTAAATACTAAAGGTCAGTTGTTAGACTTCTCACCCGAAGAATCTAGTGTCACTCAGCGAATTATTGAAAATAGCGAGACCCGCATACTCGTTGCAGATCACAGTAAGATCAATCGTTACGCCCCTGTGGTCACAGGCACGCTTAGCGATATTGATATTTTAATCATGGATTCTTTATCAGAACCTTACAAACAGACTTGTAAGGAATTTGAATCTGAAATTATTGAAGTTGGATCCACCTCGGAATTTTTATCATGTTGAAAGTTGATGGAATATCGCGCACTTATGGCGATTTAAAAGTAGTCGATAAATTAAGTTTTAACGTTAATGAAGGGGAGTTCGTAGCATTGCTTGGCCCCTCCGGCTGCGGTAAGTCGACATCTTTGAAAATGATTGCGGGTCTAGAGAAACCTGATGAAGGTAGTATTGAATTAGATGGCAGAGACATTACCCCGCTTTCACCAGGCGATCGAAAACTGGCGATGGTGTTTCAATCGTATGCCCTGTTTCCACACTTAAAAGTTGAAGAAAATATTTTATTTGGCCTACAGGCAAGAAAAGTCCCTAAAGATGAACAAAAAAAGCGTCTTGATTCGGTCGTCGAGTTAGTTGGGCTAGGTGATCACTTACAAAAAAAACCAGGCCAGCTCTCGGGTGGTCAATGTCAGCGTGTGGCCTTGGCTAGAGCCATTGTGGCGCAAGCTAAGTTATGTCTAATGGATGAACCTTTGTCTAACCTAGACGCCAAACTCAGAAACGAAATGCGTACAGAAATTAGAGCCCTGCAACAGCGGCTTGGCATGTCGGTGATTTACGTGACCCATGATCAGGTAGAAGCCATGAGCATGGCCGACAGAATTGTATTGATGAATAATGGTAAAGTTGAACAAATAGATGTACCTGAAGCCTTATACAGCAAGCCCAAGACAATTTTTACCGCTCAATTCATTGGTAGTCCACCAATGAACATTATTGGGTCGGGTGAAAATTGTCGGGGTATCCGACCGGAGCATATTGAAATATCTGAAGAGGGTATGCCCGCGAGTGTTGTAAGTTGTGACTACCATGGAGCCGATACCATCGTGCTTGCCGATGTTAGTGCAGCGGGAGAAGACCAAAAATTAATAAAAATTCGCTATCCGGGTCACGCTATGTTCGCGCCCCAACAGCGGTTGGCTGTTCGGTGGGCGCTGGAAAACGAGCATAAATTTTTGATCTAATTTAAGTAGTTTTTGAAGTTGAAGTAATGCATTAAACCAAGCAAAAATAAAGTAATAAAAAAGTAATAAAAA
>DDCR01000049.1 GCA_002335115.1 Oceanospirillaceae bacterium UBA2001 | reverse complement strand
GGAGCTCATACGGACAGTCCGTGTTTAAAGGTTAAACCCAATGCAGAGATTCACCGAAAAGGCTATCAACAATTGGGTGTAGAGGTTTATGGTGGCGCTCTATTACACCCTTGGTTTGACAGGGATCTGTCCCTCGCAGGCCGGGTAGTGGGGCGTGATAACCAAGGTCAGTTGGTGAGCTATTTATTAGATTTTAAACGGCCACTGGCCTGCATTCCAAGCTTAGCTATACACCTAGATCGAGAAGCGAATAAGGCTCATAGTGTCAACCCTCAAACTGACTTGCCTGTTTTATTAGGACAAACACTGGGTGATGAGTTTAGTTTACGCTCATTGCTGGTCGATGAGCTAAAAGCCAATGGCCATGAAGTTGATCAAGTCATTGATTATGAATTAAGCTTTTATGACTTTCAGGCACCCGCTTTAGTGGGTGTAAAGCAAGAGTTTTTGGCCGCCGCCCGTTTAGATAACTTGTTAAGTTGTTATATGGGTCTGACCGCTTTAGTTGCCGCACAAACAGATCAAGGGACTTTGTTGATTTGTAACGACCACGAAGAGGTTGGAAGTCAATCAGCAGAGGGTGCTCAGGGCAGTTTTTTAATGTCTGTGCTGCAACGAATTTATCCAGAGACTGAAGTGTTACATCAAGTATTGAACGCTTCCACCTTTATTTCGGCTGATAACGCCCATGGGGTCCACCCTAACTTTGCCAACAAACACGATGAACATCATGGACCAAAACTCAACCAGGGACCGGTGATCAAGGTGAATGCAAACCAACGATATGCAACCAATGCGGTAACCAGCGCCATGGTGAAAGAGTTAGCTGACCAAATAAACCTGCCTATACAAACCTTTGTTGTACGCAGCGATATGGCTTGTGGCAGCACGATAGGCCCCATCACGGCAGCTCAGCTTGGTGTGCGGACTCTAGACCTTGGGGTGCCTACTTTTGCAATGCATTCTATTCGAGAACTTGCAGGCAGTGCTGACCCTCTGATTACTCATCAATTATTACAAGGGTTTTTTGAATCACAGATGGTCGTTTAGGACTCTCTATTGATGTCGAATTACAAATGCTCGGCTTTTACCTCGTTCTGCGGCGTAGGCTAATGCATTGAGTTGGTCATCTGCTAGACAACCAAACCAACTAATAACAGCATGACAAGTACCACTCTGTAGAGCTCGGTGGGCAAGGCTCATGGTGTCATGCTGGGCATCTGGCTTTAATAAAATGATCTTATTTAAGTCAAATCCTGCCGCCTGAAGTTGGGCTTTGGGCAACAATTGTGGAGGTGCAACCCAAGCCAACCAACGTTGGTCATGACTCAGTTGTGCAAGCAGTGGAAGTAACATTTGCACGTTGCTCCAAGCTTTACCCCGCATAATTATTTCTGTGATTTGACTGAGGTCTTGTCCTGTTTCTGGGACTTCTTTATTCCATAGGTCTAACTGCTGTTCTGCCAAAATGCCTTCAATATGGGTATTGGGTCGTTGCTGCATTTGCTGCACTTGCTGATGTTGTTGCCACATAATAGTTACTCCAGACCCGGTTTAGTTGCCGCGGCGAATCACCCCCACACTCAGCCCTTCAATACTCAAGTGCTGTTGTGTGAGATCGACTTCAATGGGTGAAAAATCTTGGTTTTCTGCGATCAGCTGCACTTGGTTACCATTGCGTTGGAACCGTTTCACTGTCACTTCATCGTTTAACCGAGCGACCACGACTTGGCCATTTCTTGCTTGATCAGTTTTATGAACGGCGAGTAAGTCGCCATCGTAAATACCGATATCTTTCATTGACATACCACTGACTTTTAATAAATAGTCAGCCTTGGGATAGAAAAGGTTTTCTGGAATAGCACAGTAATCGCTAATGTGTTCTTGGGCTAACAAGGGACTGCCAGCTGCCACCATGCCAATGATGGGTAATCCCATGTCTACTTCATGCATATCAGGGACGCGGATACCACGAGAGGCTCCAGGGATAATTTCTATGGCCCCTTTACGTGCGAGTGCTTTAATGTGTTCTTCAGCTGCATTAGGTGACTTAAAGCCTAATTCTTTTGCAATTTCGGCGCGTGTTGGTGGGTAACCTGTGTCAGTAATGTAGCTGCGTATGCAGTCGAGTACTTGATCTTGGCGGGGGGTCAACTTAATCATGTTACTTGCTCCTGACCTAAGGTTTATTTGCTGGTTGTTTATACAGTTACTGTATATAATACCAGTAATATAGCTACTGGCAAGGTTTATTTTTTTGAGTGACGTTAGTTTCAGCTTTTGTCCCTATAATGGTGTACCCTTATGACCGATTATTTGATGCTAACCATGAGTTCTTTGCGTGTCTGATTCTGCCTTAGTAAAACAAGATGTCCAACAACTATACCGCCAACTGGTTAAACGGCTTGAGCTCACGCCCCGCTGGGGTCAGAAGCAGATGATAGCGACTGTTGCTAATCACTTTTTGGCAATTAATAGGGGCGAAGACGGTCATCGAATTGATGATAACCCTGTGTGTTTAGTAGAAGCTGGTACTGGGACAGGTAAAACCTTAGCCTATATGGTGGCCTGTTTGCCTATTGCTAAAGCCTTGGATAAAAAATTAGTTATCTCCACCGCCACCATCGCTTTGCAAGAGCAGATCGTGCAAAAAGATTTACCTGCCCTGAAGAAGCATGGTGGATATGCTTTTGATTTTCGTCTGGCTAAAGGTAGACGTCGATACTTATGTGTCTCTAGACTAGATCAAGCGCTGTCTCAAAACGCCTCAATTGACCCTACCCAAGCATTATTCGAAGACGAGTTAGCGCTTAAACTAGATGGTCATCAACAAGCATTGTACAAAGATATGGTTGTGCAACTTGGAAGTAATCAATGGAATGGAGATCGTGATGCTTGGCAAGAGCCGCTAGCCGAAGACCACTGGCGGCCTATTACCACAGATCACAAAGGCTGTACGAATCGGCGTTGTAGCCATTTCAGTCAATGCCCATTTTTTAAGGCCAGAGATGGTTTAGAACAGGCAGATTGTATTGTGACTAACCATGATTTAGTTCTAGCGGACCTCGCCTTAGGGGGAGGAGCTATTCTACCAGCCCCAGAAGACACCATTTATATATTTGATGAAGGTCATCATTTGGCGGATAAAACCCTAAAGCAGTTCACCCATCAGCAGGGGATAAGGCAGTTGAGCCGCTGGTATGGTCAAACGCGTTCGGGGGTAAAGAAGTTTCTGAAGGAGTGGCAAGGTGGGGGCAAAGGCGCGCAGGTCAGTCAACAGGTGCAGGATCATATCCAAGTGCTTGAACAACAGTTGATCAGCTTAGAACAGTTTTTAGACCAGTCGGCATTTAGACC
>DDCR01000071.1 GCA_002335115.1 Oceanospirillaceae bacterium UBA2001 | reverse complement strand
TTTCTCGGGTTTCAATTAGGGTGACCTTTGCTCGCACCACAGCGGCGATGTAAGCTGAAACCAACCCTGCCGCACCAGCCCCTATGATGATGACGTTGCGATCAAATAGTTTGGGTTTGACCCACTTGGCATAAACTTTACGACGCTGATAAAAGTCTACAGCAAAACGTGCCATCCAAGGCAATAGCCCCAATGCAGCAAAAGATATGAGCAAAAAAGGTGACGAGATATCAGACACACTAGTGAGCTGGAATAACTGAGTGCCCGCATTGACGTAGACTGCAGTGCCCAGCAACATGCCCAGTTGGCTTACCCAATAAAAGCGCCAGCTCTTCATTGCAGTCAATCCCATTAATAGGTTAACCGCAAAAAAAGGTAATGCAGGGATTAAACGTAAGCTAAATAAATAAAAAATACCATCTTTTTCTAATCCGGTATTAATTGTTTGGCTGTAGTCTCCAAGCTTTGCTTGTACCCAGTCCCTCAGCAAATACCGTGATAATAAGAACGCCATCGTGGCCCCTATACTGGAGGCAAAAGAAACCAGTAATAAGCCCCACCAGAAACCAAATAAAGCACCTGCAGCTAATGTCATCCAGACTGCAACAGGCAGTGAGGTTGCCGTTACCAAAACATAAAGCGCAAAAAATAGAGCGGCAAAGATCATCAAGTTTTGCTGGCGCCACTGCTCAACGTCAAACACGATTGCCTGGATGCGGCGTAAATCGATTGCTTGATCAGTCAAAAATACGAGCATCATGCAAATCAATACAATAAAAAGTAATAGGAAGATTTTTTTTCTGGTGCCAGTGCTGTTTTTGCGGGTCATAAGTTCCTGCTCTAATATTTACAGGCAAACGAAGAACTCTGTCGTTTGACAAGCAATAATCTTACACTCAATCTAAAATTTAGTGGGTTATTTTAGTGTTAACTTAGTAAACACATGGTGATGTGGTTGGCCAGAGTGGTGAATCAAAATAAGTTTTTTTATTCAGGGCATGTTGTCGACAATTTGTGAGCTTGTCTTATGCCCGTGTTAGGTCACCGTAATATTAGTGTTGCTGTGGACTTGGCGCAAGGCCATGCGAGTTTGAGTGCCTACTACACCTGGCAAACGCAGTATTTTCTTGTAGTAAAGTTCTTCGTAATCCTTGGCATCCGAATACACCACCTTAAGCATATAATCATTATCTCCGGCCATTAGGTAACATTCCATCACTTGTTCCAATTGCGCCACAGCAATTTCAAACTCTGCAAACACCGCTTCACTTTGCTTGTCTAAACTAATAAAAATAAAGGCGGTACCTTGTACATGAAAAAACGCCCGATTTAGAAGACCCACAAAGCGATCAAACACAGAGTTTTCTAACAAATACTTGGTGCGCCTAAGACAGGCTGAAGGTGACAAATTAATTTGTTCAGCAAGTTCAACATTACTTAAGCGTGCATTATTTTGGAGGGCATTGATGATTTTTTTATCAACCTGATCAATTTCCATGAGAGCGTTTGAATTAAGTTGCATTATAAAGCCTTTTAATGAAATTAAATGCGGTTATTTAAGAAATAAGTATGAATATAGCAAGATAATGCCGTAATAACAGTATTAATATAGCATTATAGTTTTTATGTTTAGTTTTTATTTAGATTTAATTAAGCGTTCTTTAAAGGAGTTGTATATGTTAATCGGTGTACCTAAAGAAATTAAAAATCATGAGTATCGGGTAGGTATGACTCCGGCCAGTGTCAGAGAACTAAATGACTCTGGGCATCTTGTCATGGTTGAAACCTTAGCTGGAAATGGCATTGGTTCCAGTGACAAAGATTATATTGCTGCAGGTGCTGAAATTGTCAATAGTGCGGCAGAGATTTATGCTCGGGCCGAGATGATTGTTAAGGTCAAGGAGCCTCAGGCCTCTGAGCGCGCCATGTTACGCCCGCAGCAGTTACTTTTTACCTACCTCCATTTGGCTCCAGATGCCGAGCAGACCCATGATTTAATTGCCTCTGGTGCAACTTGTATTGCCTACGAGACCATAACTTCTGCCCAGGGTGGATTGCCATTATTGGCTCCTATGTCTGAAGTAGCTGGCCGCATGTCCATTCAGGCAGGTGCCCATGTTTTAGAAAAAGCCCAAGGTGGGCGGGGCATGTTACTTGGGGGAGTGCCGGGTGTTGCTCCTGCTAAAGTGGTCATCATAGGGGGTGGTGTGGTCGGTTCTAATGCGGCTCAAATGGCTCTGGGAGCCAGAGCTCAGGTGACAGTGCTCGATCGTTCTACCCAAGCTTTAGCGCGATTAGATAAAGAATTCAATGGTGCTGTAAAAACAGTTTACTCGACCCAAGATAGTCTTGAGGAGTATGTGTTGGATGCAGACCTAGTGATTGGTGGCGTATTAATTCCAGGTGCAGCCGCGCCTAAATTAGTCACAGAAGCTATGGTAAAAGCGATGAAGATGGGCTCTGTGCTGGTTGATGTGGCCATTGATCAAGGTGGGTGTTTTGCGACTTCTAAAGCCACAACACATGAAGACCCGACATATGTCGTGGATGGTGTAGTGCATTACTGTGTGGCTAATATGCCAGGTGGTGTGGCAATGACCTCTACTTACGCCCTTAACAATGCCACCTTGCCGTACATTATGAAATTGGCCAATGTAGGCTGGAAAAAAGCTCTGCAACAGGATGTGCATTTTTTAGCTGGGTTAAATGTGCATGCAGGTAAGGTAACCAATAAGCATGTGGCAGAGGCTTTGGGCTATGATTATGTGCCCCCAGAGACAGTGGTGACAGATGTGACTGCGCAGCTAGTGGCCTAACTAACTGTGACTATTTAGGCCAGTTTTTTTGGTAAATATAGAGCGTCTCTAAAAAGGAGGCGCTTTTTTTTGGCAAAATAAGCCTCGTTTAGTGCTTATAGCTTGACTAATAGCCGCTAAATACGGAAAATTCCGTCTTTTGATTTCGTCTACAATTACCACGCTATCGGTAATGGCCTGCAAAGGCGTTCGTTAGGCAAGAATTTAGTAGAGCCAGCCTGGTCATAGGCGTGTTCATTTGATAATTAATGAGGCATTTAAATGCAAGTTTCAGTTGAAGCGACGACAAGCATCGAACGACGTTTAACCATCACAGTACCTGCAGAACAAGTGGATACTGCGGTCGATAAAAAGGTTAACGAAACCGCTAAAACAATCCGTATTGATGGTTTCCGTCCGGGTAAAGTACCCACCAAGGTCGTCAAAAAACGTTACGGTGCAAGCATTCGCCAAGACGTTTTGGGTGATGTGATCCAATCTAGCTACTTTGAAGCAATGCAAAAAGAAAACCTGAAGCCTGCAGGCATGCCCCACATAGAGCCTGAACAAGATAAAGGTGAAGGTGAGTTTGTTTACACGGCCATAGTAGAAGTGTATCCAGAAATTAAGTTAGTGGATGCGGCAGGTATAGCTGTTGATCGGATGACATCTAACATTGAAGATTCTGATGTGGACACGATGATCGATGTTCTTTTAAACCAGCAAACCCAGTGGAATGAAGTGTTGCGAGCAGCAGTAGATACGGATCAAATCAACCTTGATTTTGAAGGTTACCTTGACGGTGAAGCCTTTGACGGTGGTGCAGCTCAAGGTCATGATTTAGTGCTTGGATCTAACAGCATGATCCCAGGTTTTGAAGATGGC
>DDCR01000006.1 GCA_002335115.1 Oceanospirillaceae bacterium UBA2001 | reverse complement strand
TAAGACTAAGACTAAGGAGTCTTGCTGCTGGCGATTTTTAGTATTTTTTCGAGGTTGGCTTTGCCTATACTGTCGGTTAAAGACTGGAATTGCTGCTTATTGAATGCATCGATAATCAATTCTGACTCTTTTATGAACTAAAAATAACATCGGTTTAGCTAGCGCCGCTTTTTTAGGTTGTGCAGAATAATAATGCCTAGTAGGTTGTTTACTTGGGTCTACCAAAGTAAACTCATAGCGGCGTACATATATCTGTAAGCGGCATCGGCACTTTTAACAGGGTTAATGCCTTGTCAATGTTGTTTTGTTTTGTTACTTTTTAGTGCCGCTTGAAGATAAACCCGAATTAATTATAAGAATGGAGTTTTACATGAATAAGCTTGTTAAAGGTTTGGCCGCTGCTGGTGTTGCAGCTGCGATGTCACAAGGCGCAGTAGCAGCCTGTGGAGACGTAACTATTGCAGAGATGAACTGGGCCTCTGCTGAATTTATGGCTAACGTAGACAAAATCATCCTTGAAGAAGGTTATGGCTGCACCGTGGAATTGGTTCCAGGTGCAACGCTAACTACTTTCGCTTCTATGGACACTAAAGGTGTGCCTGATATTGCACCTGAATTGTGGACACAATCTGTGGATGTTCCTCTGAAAGCTGCCATTGCATCGGGTAGCTTACATAAGATGAATCCAAAGCCGATTTTAGGTGCTGGTGAAGGTTGGGTTGTACCCAGCTATACATTAGAGAATCATCCAGAAATCAAAACTGTACTAGACGTGATCGAGCGCCCAGATTTGTTCCCATACAACGAAGATCCTACTAAAGGTGCCTTCGTGGGTTGTCCTGCAGGTTGGGGTTGTCAGCAAATCAATAACAATCTATTCACTGCCTTCGACATGGAAGCTAAAGGTTGGGTTTTAGTTGATCCAGGTTCTGCTGCAGGTCTTGACGGAGCGATGGCCAAGGCTGTTCAACGAGGCGATGACTACTTTGGTTATTACTGGTCTCCAACAGCGATGATGGGCAAGTACAATATGCAAATGCTTGACTTTGGTGTGCCGTTCCAAGGTATGGATGACTGGCTTGCTTGTACTACACAAGCTGAGTGTGCCGACCCACAGCCAACTTCTTGGAGTGTGTCAGAAATCAACACCATTGCTACGGATTCGTTCATGAAGAACAATGACCCTAAAGCTGCTGCATACATTAAGGGACGCGAGTACCCTGCAGCCGCCATGGGTGCAATGTTAGTGTACATGGCTGATAATCAAGCTGGTGGTGAAGATGCAGCAATTGAGTTCCTTGTGAATCATGAAGATGTATGGACCCAATGGGTTGGTGTTCAAGCCGCGAACTTAATCAAAAAATCTTTAAACTAACCTAAAGGTTGTTTAAAAAGCCTGCTAACCCTGTTAGCAGGCTTTTTTTTAATTTTTTAACTGAGTAGGACTAATTGTGGAATTATTTGACGACTTTCCCTCAATGGGGCGAAAAGACTTAGTAGATTTAAAAAAAGGCATTGATTTTGCATTTCGTGATTTTTCTCGAGACAACGGAGAGGCAATTGAGGGTTTCTTTGATCCACTAATGTATTTTATGGTGTGGTTCGAAAAACTACTCATGGCCGCACCCTGGCCAATTATGATTTTAATCTTTGCGATCTTGGCTTGGCTTGGCGCTCGCAGTATTGGTATCGTTATTGGCACCATTGTATCGTTTTTGGCGATTGGGTATTTTGGCATGTGGGAAGATACTATGGCCACCGTGGCCATTATTTCTGTGGCGACTTTCTTGTGCATTGGTTTGGGAATCCCTCTGGGGATTTTAATGTCCCGCTCCAATCGGGTGCAAGCAACGGTCACTCCTGTGCTGGACATCATGCAAACTATTCCCAGTTTTGTGTATTTAATCCCAGTGGTAATGCTGCTGGGCATTGGCAAGGTGCCGGGCCTGATTGCCGTGTGTATTTATGCCTTACCCCCCATTGTGCGACTTACTAACTTGGGCATCCGTCTGGTCGATAAAGAGGTGCTTGAAGCTGCCGAATCCTTTGGATCTAATTATCGCCAAAAGCTATTTGATGTCCAAATTCCTTTGGCGTTACCTAATATCTTTGCAGGCGTAAACCAAACTATTATGATGGCTTTGGCCATGGTGGTTATTGCCTCAATGATCGGTGTTAAAGGTTTAGGGGTTCCCGTACTCAGAGCAGTTTCTAATCAGTACTTGGCATTAGGTCTGATGAATGGATTAGCCATTGTAGCTTTGGCGGTTATATTTGACCGAGTATCACAAGAGTATGGCAAACGGTTGCAAAAGCACCGTCAAGGAGGTCACGGTGTCTGATGTTAAGGTTTCCATTAAGAACCTATATAAAATTTTTGGGCCTAATGGCGGAGCCATGGTATCAAAAGTTGAAAATGGTGCTACAAAAACGTCATTGCAAGCTGAACATAAGCATGTTCTGGGTTTAAATAACGTCAATATTGACATACCTGCGCGCCGTATTCAGGTGATTATGGGTTTGTCAGGTTCAGGAAAGTCGACCCTAATCCGTCATTTAAATCGCTTGATCGAACCCACCTCTGGTGAAATTTTGGTTGATGGCGAAGATGTTTTAGCCATGTCTGCTGAAGAATTACGTAACTTTCGCCGCAACAGAATGTCTATGGTGTTCCAAAAGTTTGCCTTGTTACCTCACCGGACGGTGATCGACAACGTGGGCTATGGGTTAAAAATTAAAGGCGTCGACAAAGCTGAGATGAATGAGCGTTCGCAAAAGTGGATTGACAGAGTTGGCCTAGCTGGCTTTGAAAATAACTATCCAGCGCAGTTGTCAGGTGGCATGCAGCAGCGGGTTGGCTTGGCAAGGGCCTTGGCGACAGATGCTGAAATTCTATTAATGGACGAAGCTTTCTCGGCATTGGATCCATTAATTCGTAACGACATGCAAGATATCTTGCTGGACTTACAAGAAGAATTGCACAAAACCATTATTTTTATTACCCATGACTTGGACGAGGCGCTTAACATTGGAGATAATATTGTTATCTTGCGAGATGGTGCTGTTATTCAGCAAGGGTCGCCTCAAGAAATTGTGCTAGATCCTGCAGACGATTATGTGCGTGACTTTATTAAAGATATTAACCGTGCGCGCGTGTTAGATGTTTCAGCGGTTATGGAAGCCTCTTCATCTGACTCAGGTTTGGAATTTGCCTCCACCGTTATTCTAGAAGATGCGATGCCAGCCATGGTTAAGGCGGATGTCACTCACGCTAACGTCATGCGTGATGGTGAAGTGATTGGAAAAGTCACTTTGGCCGCTATGATTGGCGCTATTGCGCGTCCAGAAAGCAACGATGAAGAGCAAGTCACCTATCGTTAGAAGCCCTATAGGAATGATAAAGAGGCGGCCTTGGCCGCCTTTTTTTGCATTTTTGAGTTGTTAACCTAATTGGTCTATTTTTGCTTGGCTATAACCCAACAAATCACGATACACAACTTGATTAGCTGAACCCATAGGTAAGCCTGGAAAGCGTAACTTAGACTTCTTGTTAGTGGCTGAATTATCTTTCATGCGAAAGGGGACATCAGGCATTTTAAGTTCCACGCCTGACGTGGGATCTGTGACCCTAATAATACTGCCACGGGCCTCGAAGTGAGGATCTTCATCAACTTCCTTCATTGAAAAAATAGGACCAGCTGTGATGCCTTCTCGGCGGAATAGCTCCAATGCTTCAGCATTGGTTTTAGTTAATACCCAAGCCTTTATGATTTGGTTTAAAGAAATACGGCTATCTGGCTGGATGCGGTCATTGTTGGTCTTAAAGCGGGGATCACGGATAAGCTGGGGCTGGCCCATGACCTCAGCAAGGCGTTCCCAAGTTTTTTGGTTAGAGCAAGACATGGCCACCCACAAGCCATCGCTGGTTTGGTAATTGTTACGAGGTGCGGCGGCTCTAAGCTCATTACCAATCGGTTTGGGGATTTCTCCTGTTAATTGATAGCCAATAAATTCACCGCCAAGGTAACCAAATAGTGGCTCATACAAAGAAATATCCACTACTTGGCCACCACTTTCTAAACGCTTACTTTGATGCAAGGCCAAGCTCACTGCATAAGCCAAGTGAATGCCAGTGGTCAAATCAGCCAAGGCTATGGGAGGGCTAGTAGGTCCCGTATCTTCATATCCATTAAGAAACGAAAAGCCACTAAAGGCTTCTGCGAGTGTGCCAAAACCCGGTTGGTGGGCGTGAGGGCCGGTCATGCCATAACCAGAAACTTTACCAATCACCAATCCCGGATTAAGTTCTAACAATGCTTCATGGCTTAGCCCCAGCCTATCCATAACCCCTAAGCGCATGTTTTCGATCAGCACGTCAGCGGACTGAATGAGTTCTAAAAAGGCTTGTTTGCCTGCCTCTGACTTGAGGTTAAGGGTGATAGGCAGTTTATTTCTGCCTATGTAGGCATGATAAGGTTCAATGCCCGTGGCTGCATGGGTGCCCCAGCCACGCAGGGCATCTGGAGCCATTGGGTTTTCCACCTTGATGATTTCAGCACCCGCATCACCTAATAAAGCAGCGCAGTAGGGAGCAGCTATCACACTGGACAAATCAATCACCCGCTTACCCTCTAACGGTAAACCTGCAAAGCAGGACTTTTCACGTTGTTGAGCAATAAAGTCATTGAGATTAGTTGTTTCTTGTTGTTTTTTTAGGCTCATAATGTGGGTCCATTTAAGGTAATCTACCCAATTTGCATGATCATATGGCGTCAGTCAATGTTATAAACGCATTGAGTGGTGTTTAAATGTAAGTCTTGGTTTTGTTTCCTGTAGACTACCAAAGGAAACGTTTAAATTAATTTATAAATATATATTTATCAATAGGTTACTGGGTTAATTATAATCTAAATTAGATCTAAGTGAGCGTCGTTTCGAATGCGATATTTATGCCGCTAAAGCGACCAATGCCCTTAAATAATACTCAATAGGAAATATTAAGCCTGAATCGGTTAAAAATATCTAAATAGACTAAAACCTAATTCTTAGACTATTTTTTTGCTGATGTTGTTGGCATCTGGGCAAAATCTTTAACCCCAGCATTTATAGGAGTAGAAGGCAGCCGGCTGCTGGCCCACACATTACATTGGGGTTCAAACCATTGGGCGTCCTCCACAGAACCTACTTTGATATGAATGCGATCTGGTTTTGCACTGTTGGTGCCAAACAGTTGGCTGCCGCAGGAAGCGCAAAAGTGTTTGGTCATTGCAGCACCAGAATCAGCACGATGGGTAAACGTTTGAGTTTGCCCCTGCCAAGATAGGCTATTAATTGGCACAAATGCCAAGGCAGCAAAGGCTGATCCAGTATTTTTTCGACAATCCTGACAATGGCAGTGGGCCTGAAAAAGAGGTGATGCAGATGCACTATAACGTATTGCTCCGCATAGGCAGCTGCCAGAAATAACTTGTTCGGTGGGCATAGAGCTTAGCTCCTATTTATTGGTATGTGGGGTCTAGCTTCCATTGTTTAAGATCTTGCCTGCCATGGCTAATTAGATGTCATCCGCTAATATAACAGTTTATGTGACAGTCAAAGTATCGCTTTCATTTATCTTGCGGCGCATTGAACCAAATATCAAGGGGCATGGCTCATGGGAGTTTATGCATCGGTTGGCTCTCGTGCATCTATTACTGGCGCCGGCGCATCTAGTCGATCTTGTGTTTCTGGCGTGGCCAATAATCAAGTGGAAGAAATTGCTTTGAGTTTGGGTGATGCCTTTTAGTTTTGAGTTTTGATCAAAGTCAAAAAGACCTACGTCATTTCAAAAAAAACGGTCATGAGCCAGTTACATACTTTGCATCTAAAAATTTTAGGCTTCGAAAGTGTAGATGCAGATTGACTCACCTTGATAATTGTTGGTTAAATTGAACAAAAATAGTCAGGTTGCCGAATTTTGTTGACAATTTTAGATGTAATACTAATATCAGTGGTTTTTATACTGGGTATTCTTGCGACTTTGGTCACAAGTGGGTAAATTGACACACTGAAATGAAAGCAGCCTCACCATGGCTGTATTAATATGCTGCCACAAGCGGCAAAATAAACGGAGCTGCTATCGTGCCATCATCCGACTTAATGCTCGAAGGCCTCACCTTAATGGTGTTTGGCATGGGTTTTGTGTTTACTTTTCTTACGCTGTTGGTGCTTGCCACCAAAACCATGTCGGCAACTGTGTTGCGGTTTTCTCCCGTAGAAGACTTATCGCTGCTCAACCCCCCTTTGACTGCGGTTTCACCTTTCCAGCAAGTTGCCAATGACGCGCAGTTAATGGCAGTGTTAAGTGCGGCAGTGCATCGATATCGTCAAGACCGTAGCTAAAGCTGCATCTCTTATCCTTTTTATTTAATTATTAGCATAGGCAAACACACATGACCCCTGTTAAAAAAAACCTAGGTATTACTGACGTTGTGCTGCGTGATGGGCACCAGTCTCTTTTTGCCACACGCATGCGCTTAGCTGATATGTTACCCATTGCACCCAAGCTGGATCAAATCGGTTATTGGTCGGTAGAAACTTGGGGTGGGGCAACTTTTGATGCCTGTATTCGCTATTTAGGTGAGGACCCTTGGGAGCGTATTCG
>DDCR01000121.1 GCA_002335115.1 Oceanospirillaceae bacterium UBA2001 | reverse complement strand
ATGTCTTTATAAGCTTGACCAACCATGCCTGGAGGAGCACGGAAACGGAGCTTACGGAAGTCATCCATCGAGTTAATAGGCTCTGGGAACCATCCCAAAGCTTCTGGGCCAACAGGCTGTAACATAAAGCCTTTAACGTTAACGCCCATTTCGCCCCATAGACGGTCATAAAGCTCTTTACCACCGCCATACTGGAACCAAGAAAGGAACGCGATGTTATCAAGGCCTACACCTGCACCTGCAATAGGCGCACCAAATAGGTTGGCAGCTGGATGCTTACCACCCCAATAATGGGTCCAAGCAAAACCTCCGTCTAGCAAACCTGCATCGATCGCATCAATGATGTCCGTGTTGCCCACAACCGAACCACCAGGCAAGACTTCAATAGTAACCGAACCGCCAGTCAATTCATGCACATCCTTCGCAAATTCCTTTAGCATGTGCACTTCATCGGACTTAGTGCCAAGCACTGATTGAACACGAAGGTTCACGTCTTTAGCATAAACTGCAGTGGTGCTCATAATGAAAACACCAGCAGCAGCAGCAAACTTCATTTTATTTAAAACGGACATAATTGTCCTCCATTTTTATTATCTGCCTTCTTAATTGCTGTTTGCTTTTGCTACATGGAAGGCGCCATGCAACGTCCCTAAAAAGGGATAACAGACTTTTCATTGCTAGCCAGTCAATAACCCACTAGACAACAAATTCATTACACCGTCATACAACATGACAATGGTCAGGTAAACCAAAAAGAATAGACCCATATAAGACACCCATGGGTAACGCAGCATAAACCGCATGATCATTGACGCAAAAAAGGCCATCATCACAATCGCCATAATTAAGCCGAATATCAACAACTGCGTATCTTCTCTAGCAATCGCAGCAACCGCCACCACGTTATCCAACGACATAGAAATATCAGCCACTGCAATGGTAAATAAGGCGCCTAAAAGGGTGTCTTTGCCTTCCACAGTATCGGCTGGTTTGGGGTTTGCTGCATTGTTAGTAAACTCAACAATTTCATGATAAAAACGCCAGCACACCCAAGCTAGTAATAAGCCGCCAATAATTAAAATTCCAGGAATATCAATAATGTAGCTGGCACCAGCGGCAAAAACAATGCGGAAAAAGGCAGCTAGTCCCATACCCACAGCCAGTACCATGCGACGTTTCTCTGGCGCAATGCCTGCAGCTACCATGCCGATAACCAAAGCGTTATCACCCGATAAAATGATGTCTGCAAACATAATCTGTATCAGACCTGACCAATCAAACATTAACGCTTTCCTCCAAAATCATAGCGGCCACTTTTTCACCAATCATAATCGCTGGAGCGTTGGTATTGCCTGAAGTAATAATGGGCATGATAGACGCATCTGCAACTCGCAAACCTTCAATGCCATGCACTTTAAGTTGAGCATCAACGACTGCCATATCATCCTGACCCATCTTACACGTGCCTGTGGGGTGATAAATGGTTGTTGCCGTGCTTCTAGCCCAATTAAGAATACTATCGTCGTCGTCATCACCAACGTTTGATCCTGGGCTATATTCTTCTGTTACCAAGCCGTTTAATGGTGCTTGCTTAGCAATGTAACGGGCTATTTTAATGCCCGCCACTATGGTTTGTTGATCTAACTTGGTTGCCAGATAGTTGGGATGGATGTCGGGATGGTCAGAAAACCGATTAGACACCAAACTCAAATGACCAGCACTTTCGGGCCGCATTTGTAAAACTGAGGCCGTAAATGCATCAAATTTATGTGGGCCTTCAGCCGGTGAATCAGCACTAAAGGGTTGAATGTGGAATTGGATATCAGGGCGCTCAGGGCTCAAATGTGTTTTCAGAAAACCAGTGCCTAAACTGGCAGCCATAGTCATGGGTCCAGTCCGTTTCAATAGGTATTCTAAGCCAATAAGACCTTGCTTAAACCAACTACTTATTTCGGTATTAATAGTGCTTGATGCACACTTGAATATTGGTCTAGCTTGCAAATGGTCCTGCAAGTTTTGCCCGACACCTGGGAGTTCTTTAACTATGGCAATTTTATGAGGCTTTAATTCTTCACTGGAGCCAATACCAGACACCATAAGCAGTTGGGGTGAGCCAATGGCGCCCGCACTTAAGATCACTTCTTTATTGGCATGTAATTGCCGGTTAGCTAATTGCACACCAGAAACGCGCTGACCCTCTAATATGAGTTTTTCAACACAGGCACGGGTAATAATAGTAAGGTTAGCACGGCCTCGAGCTGGATTAAGGTAAGCCACTGCGCTACTGCACCTACGGCCTTTTTTTGCCGTGAGTTGGTACAAACCTACACCCTCTTGGTCCACACCATTGTAATCCTCATTGTCTGGATAACCACAGTTTTGCGCAGTGTCTAACCAAGCGTCAATTACAGGCCGACTCACACGGGTTTCAGACACCGTTAATGGTCCACCCTCACCGCGTAAATCGCTGGTCTTGCCTTGCCAGTCTTCAGAACGTTTAAAGTAAGGCAAAACCTGATCCCATTGCCATCCTTCATTACCTAGATTGGCCCAGTCATCAAAATCTTGTGCTTGACCTCGAACGTACAAAAGTCCATTGATAGAGCTACTGCCACCCAGCACTTTACCCCGAGGCCAAGGAATGGAACGTCCATTAAGTCCTGCACATGCTTTCGTTTTATAACACCAATCCGTCGCTGGGTTACCCATGGTCTTAAAATAACCAACGGGGACATGAATCCACGGATTTAAATCTCGATTTCCAGCTTCTAATAAAGCCACGGTATAGCGGCCATTTTCGGACAAACGGTTGGCAACGGCACAACCTGCTGATCCAGCACCAATTACAATGTAGTCATACCGCTTTTGCATCAACTACCTCAAAATTATTATAATTATCAATAAATGAGACTAAAATACTCATTTTATGTATACTATTCCTAGAAAAACATATTCATTGGCTTTATTCAAGCTTTTATTGAATGAATGAGCATTTACTAACCTAATTCATTTACTTTATTTATTGCCTATATATAAAATTTCATTAGTGAGGCTTCGATAATTAATGTAACGTTAACGGCATTTGAAATTTGGCGATCAAATTAGTCGTAAAAAGGATTAACACCATGTCCGAATCTAACAGAGTAGCCACTAACATGCGCCTCTTTCATATCTTGGATGTGATGGCCGCTCATCAAGCACCATTAACTCCATCAGAAATTAACCAATATCTAAATTGGCCCAAACAAACGGTGCATCGGCTCTGCAAATCTATGGTTGAAGAAGGCTTTTTACTCTACGACGTGAGTGGAAAAAGACTCTTGCCCAGTGCCAACTTGCGCACCATTGCCAACGGCCTTTTAGCCAGTGATTGGCATACCAGTGCCATGCATCAAATTTTAGAAAAACTCAGTCACAAAGTTAAAGAAACAGTTAACTTTGTTATCCCTGAGCATGAGGGCATGATCTACAGAGATCGTGTGCAAACCAACTGGGCATTTCAAATTCATTTACCAGTAGGTACCCATGTGCCTTTTTATTGCACCGCTAGTGGCAAAACCTACCTCGCCAGTTTAACTCCTAAAAATCGCCGCAGAATGGTGGAAAGTCTGTATTTAAAACAACTGACCAAGACCACTGTGTGCAACGTAGAGACGCTTTTAAGAGAGCTGACCCAAATACAAAAACAAGGTTTTGCCATAGATAATGAAGAATTCTATGACGGTATGATTGCCATTGCAGTGCCCGTACTCGATCCGAAAGGCAGATATCACGGTGCCGCCGCGATGCATGGCCCCACTCTGCGCCTAGATAGAACGACCCTTGAAGACAACTACACCGATCTTAGGTCTGCCGCTGACCAGCTAAGCCAACTTATTTTTTCCGTTTAAAGCTGAGTTAAAAGCGAAACCGCCCTCTCCAGCGTCTTTTCACAGGTTTTCACAGCTGATTATCGGGTTGTAACACAATTTTAGCCGCCGCAGCCTGGCCGTGATGTAAATCTGAGAACGCTTGAGCACCTTCACTTAAAGGCCTCACTTGCACCCATTTCAAATCACCTAAGCGTTTATTAGCTAGCATATCCAAGGCCGCCTGCATGTCCGCTGGGGTATAACAATAATTTCCTAGCAGGGTGACTTCTTGTAAGGTTATGCGACGCATATCCAGACCTTCATCACTATTTTGCAGACCCACATGTGACAGGATACCTCCAGCCACCACCTGAGCACTGGCCATGGCCCGAGTGACTCCTGCTCCTACGCAATCAAATACAACGTCATAACCTCTGACATCAGGCACTGCTTCTGCACTAGGGTCAAATACCCTCGCTACCGCTTGCTGCTCCACTGTCTTTCTACGCAACGCATTGGTTTCCGCCAAATCAATATGACTACAGCCCTTGGCAGACAATATTAACGCCGTTAACAAGCCGATAGCGCCTCCACCGATGACTAAACAGCGCTGCTCTGACAGAGGCCTGTAGCTAATCCTCTCCACCAGAGCTACCGCGTGCAACCCTGTGGCCGTGGGCTCTGTTAGGCAGGCCACCCAAGGCTCTAAGTTTGGCGGTGGTATGAGTAAATTAGTTTCATCTATCACTAAAAATTGCGCGTAAGCACCGGCTAAACGCATGCCGATGATTTCTCGCTTACTGCACAAATTAGCCCGTCCCGACAGGCATGGACTGCAGTGACCACAGGTCATCAACGGATTAATGACCACCTGCTGATCCATAAGGTGGGCTGCACCTGAGACAAGCTTGCCCGCCACCTCGTGGCCTAAAATCAGGGGTGGAACACGGCGCTCATCCAAGCCATGGTAAGCGTGCATGTCGGAGCCACAAATCGCCGTAGCCGCGACTTCAATCAGGGCCTGATTGGGCCCTGGAACTGGCTTATTTTCATCGCGATACTCAACTTCTTGGGTGCCTGTATAAACGAGCGCTTTCATGGTCATAAATGGTCCCTGTTATACTTTTGATCTTTAACAGTTTTTAATCTTTAGCAACTTTTAATCTTAATCGCTTAATGGCTTAGGTCAAACGTTTCTGTAGGGAAGTATTTGCTCAACCGATCATCACCGCTGCGTGCATGCCCTTCCATGCCCTCAAGACGGGAGATACGGGCTGCTGCTGCACCTACTTCACGATTGGCCTCTTTAGTCATGCGCTGGGTAGTGACAGTTTTAATAAACTTGCCGACAGACAAACCGCCAGTATATCGGGCTGCGCCCTTGGTTGGCAAAATATGGTTAGTACCAGAACATTTGTCACCATAAGTCACGGTAGTTTCTTCACCCACAAACAATGAACCATAGTTGTTCAGATTTTCTACCCACCAGTCGAGGTCATGGCAATGAATTTCTAGATGCTCTGCAGCATATTTGTCACTCACTTCCACCGCTTCTTCACGACTGCCACACACCACTACTTCACCATAATCAGCCCAAGCTGAGCGCGCTGCAGAACGAGACGGTTCAGGCATAGATTCAATAAGGCTTGGCACCAATTCAATGGTTTTACGAGCCACGTCTTCATCTAGGCTAATCAACCATACGGGAGAATCTGGCCCATGTTCTGCTTGTCCCACAAGGTCACTGGCTACAATTCTTGGATCTGCTGTATGGTCGGCAATCACTGCTATTTCTGTCGGTCCTGCAAACATATCGATACCCACACGTCCGAATAACATGCGCTTTGCTTCAGCGACAAATCGATTACCTGGGCCTGCCAATACATCAGCAGGCTGGCCACTAAACAAACCAAACGCCATAGCCGCGATGCCTTGGACGCCACCTAAAGCAAGAATAGTATCAGCACCACAATAATTAGCAGTGTACAAAATTGCATCGTTTATTCCTGCACCAGGCTTTGGAGGTGAGCAAGCCACCACATGCTTTACACCTGCTGCTTTGGCGGTCGCAACTGACATAATGGCAGAAGCGACGTGTGAGTAACGTCCACCTGGAATGTAACAGCCGGCTGTTTGCACTGGTATTTGGCGCTGTCCTGCCCACAAACCTGGAGACAGTTCAACCTCAAAATCAATCAGCGCTTGACGTTGCTTCTGGGCAAATTTATTAACCCGCTCATGGGCAAAGCGGATGTCGTCCTTAACTTGCTGAGACAAACGTGATGTGGCTTGAGCTATGTCGTCACTAGTGGCGATAATATTGCCATGATATCCATCTAATTGAGC
>DDCR01000165.1 GCA_002335115.1 Oceanospirillaceae bacterium UBA2001 | reverse complement strand
TGGGGCTTTTTTATTGGGCGCGTGGAAGAGCGTGCTAAGAAACACACGCTAGCAAGTGCTTGAAGATAACAGGCCTATAAACCGCGCTGGTAAACTCGCTGTGCTGCGGCTACTCCACTACCTAAATCGATGTCATACCCTAGGTCTACCATGGTCATTTCTGCTGCTGCGATACCAGATAGGGCCATAACATCGGTCATCGCTCCTAAATGGCCAATGCGAAATAGCTTACCCGCCATTTTTCCTAAGCCACCACCAAAAGACACACCGTAGGCTTCATAAGCGTGTTGCGTGACTAAGTTGGCATCTTTGCCTTCAGGCACCATGATGGCTGTAACCGTATCAGAATATAGCTCAGGATTTTTGGCGCATAACTCAAGGCCCCAAGCTTTGACTGCAGCTCTGATGCCCTGTGCTATACGATGATGCCGTGCATTAACATTATCCATGCCTTCGTTCAATAACAGTTCAACACTGGCCTTTAAACCACTGAACAGTTGCAAAGGTGGCGTGTAAGGGTAACTGCCAATCTTATTAGCGTTGGCCATGTCGTTAAAGTCGAAGAAACAGCGGGGCAAGGTTGCAGTTTGGGTTGCTGCCATAGCTTTAGGGCTCACTCCCACTATGGCAAGGCCGGTATTTAACATGAAGCCTTTCTGGGAACCTGTGATGGCGACATCTACTCCCCAAGCATCCATTTGAAAGTCCATGCTGGCCAGTGAACTTACTGCATCGACCATTAACAAGGCATTATGGTTGGCGTCTTTAATGGCTTTGTGCACGCCATGCACATCACTTTTGACCGCGGTCGCTGTCTCGTTGTGGGTGACCAGCACCGCTTTAATCTCCCCATGTTGATCAGTTTTTAAGCGGCGTGCAAATTCTTCAACCGGCGCTCCAGTACCCCACTCACAATCTACCACTTCAACATCTAAGCCAAAACGCTGACAAAGATCAATCCAGCGTTGGCTAAACATGCCATAGCAAGCAATGAGTACCTTGTCACCGGCACACAAAGTGTTGCTAATCGCGCCTTCCCAACCTCCGGTGCCAGTCGCAGAAAATAATAACACCTGACCGGTTTCTGTTCTAAATACTTTCTTCAGGTCATTAAGTAAAGGCTTATAGTCATCTGCAAAATCGGCAGCTCGATGGTCAAAATTACTGACTGACATGGCCGCTTTTAAAACATCGGGGGTGTTAGTGGGGCCTGGGATGAAGATAGGATTTTGATGGCGCATGAAAAAAACCTTTATTTAATTTATTAGACCCTTAGTTTGAAGTCAAAAATGCGATTAAACAATTTTATTGGAAAATAATTCCATTACGCTTTAAAATAAATAACATATTGAAAAATATCAAGATATAATATTTCATAATTAATAATAAATAAGCTATGGGAAAAATTATTCACATTGGCTGTGGTTTACCATTAGATTCATTGGTGACGAAGCTAAAGCTTGGTAATATCTCAAGCATACACATGATACGGTTTAATAGGAGACTGGCATGAATGACGTTAAACGGGGTCGAGGTCGACCAAGGTCTGTGGTGCCTGATGCCAATGTTTCAACAGTGCAGGCCTTAGAGCGTGGCATATTGTTACTCCAAGCCTTAGCCCAGCATAATGCGGTTAGTTTAAGTGACTTGGCGCTACAGGTGGGTATGCCCGCCTCCAGTGCCCATCGTCTATTGATGACACTGCAACAGCATGACTTTGTAGACTTTGATGAAAATACTCAACTATGGCACGTGGGTCTTGAAGCTTTTCGGGTTGGCAGCGCTTATCTGTCTAGAACCAACCTGTTGGAAGCTGCACGGGGGCCTTTGAGAGACCTCATGGAAGTTACGGGAGAGACTGCAAACCTGGCAGTAATAGACAATGCTGAAGTCGTGTTTGTGGCGCAGGTCGAGACGACGAATCCAATTCGGGCTTTTTTTAGTGCAGGGACGCGGGCTTTAATGCACTCCTCTGGCATCGGTAAGGCCTTATTAGCACAAATGCCCAGACGTAAATTAGAGGCCTTGCTCCACAGTGCCGGCTTACCTAAATACACCCCCAAAACCTTGTCAGCACCTGCAGAACTCTATGCAGATCTAGCCAATACGGCTCAACGGGGTTGGTCTTACGACCAAGAAGAACGCTATGAAGGTATGAGTTGCGTGGGCGCAGCCATCCGCAACGCCCACGGAGACTTAGTAGGCGGCATTTCTGTATCAGGGCCGAGCGTGCGTTTTGATCCCCTGCAAGTCGCTGTGATTGGGCAGAGGGTTAAAGCAGCTGCAGATTTAGTGACGTTAACCTTAGGTGGCAAGGTATAGTGAAAAGCTTCTGCCTATTGATTACGGTATTATTTTGTCAATAAAGGCTTTAATTACGGGCACTAACTTGGCTTCTTTTAAGCACACCAAATGTTCGATTACTTTCAGCTTGGTGTTGCGTATATGGACTGGCTGTATACGCTGATCTAAAGTTAGCTCACCAGCCTGTATAATGCCTACGCCCAACCCCAATGCAACTGCTTCTCGTAAGCCTTCACTACTACCGATTTCCAGTACCTGCTGGCTGATAATATTTTGACGGCGTAATTCTTGTTCAAACAAGGAGCGCGTGTAAGAACCTGTTTCTCGAATAATGAGTCGCTGATCTTCTATCTCCCTCAGAGCCACATTTCGGCGCTTCGCCCATGGGTGGACTGTACTAACAAAAAAAATAATTTCATCTTGACGAAAAGGAGTGGATATCAAGCGTTCATGATGACTTGGCTCAGGCATAATACCTATATCAAAGTGGCCTTCAATAAGCTGTTGAGAGACCCATTGAGTATTGCCAAAATCTATTGCTACTTTAATACTAGGGTGTTGGCTTGCGAAGTCTTTCACCAAAGGCATAATTAAAAATGGACTGTCAGCGGCAATGCGAAGGTGTCCACTTAACATGCCGCGAGAACTAGATAGTAACTGCTCCATTTCAACTTCTGTTGCATGTTGTTTTCGAGTCATTTCTAATAATGCTCGGCCCATCGCCGTCACAATGACACCCCGTCCATGGCGCTTGAATAACTTAACCCCATAACGTTCTTCTAAACCTCTGACATGATCTGACAGGGTAGGTTGGGTGAGATTCAGGCTGGACGCTGCTTTAGTAAAGCTACCTTGGGTAGCGACAGCATGGAAGGCCTTTAAATGTGAATGATTAATAGATAATTCCTATATCTAGTATACAAAATATCGACTTGATCTTTATATTGCCTATGTTTTACACTTTTGTGAATACTTATTAAAGCGTTTTATTAAATTCTTGATAAAAAGCTTATATTGCTAATATTTCAATACTAAAAGAAGGACTTATGACCGGGAAACAAGATATTAAAGTCAATGGGCGCTCCTATAAATGGCCAGATAGACCCGTAGTCGCGGTTTGTATTGATGGTTCCGAGCCCGCTTATATTGAGGAAGCAGTGAAGGCGGGAATG
>DDCR01000093.1 GCA_002335115.1 Oceanospirillaceae bacterium UBA2001 | reverse complement strand
TAGGTTGGCAATAGCTTTAGGCAAGAGAAGCTCCTTTATTCAATTAAAAAATAATAACATATTGTTTTATATATATTAAAAAATATAACATTACTATTTTATAAATTTAAAAAATTCAATAAGGCTATTTTAATTCACGAATTTTATCTTTAAATGGAACCTTCAAGTGAGCAAAAGGCTTGAAAATATGCATAAAAGATGATAATTTTTGAATACGTATGAAATTAAGTTGATCACTATGGCTAAAATACAGTTAAGCAACATAGGTAAGTGCTGGGGAAGTTTTGTTGGGGTAGACAACTTCGACCTGACCATCGCTGATAAAGAATTCCTAGTACTTTTGGGACCCTCTGGTTGTGGTAAAACCACCACCATGCGCATGATTGCAGGCCTAGAGGATGCCACTGAAGGCGAAATTATCATTGACGGGCAAGTCGTCAATGAGCTCGACCCAAAGGATCGAGACGTAGCCATGGTATTCCAAAGTTATGCCCTTTATCCCAACATGGACGTGTATGAAAACATTCGCTTCCCACTCAAGGTACGCAAGACTCCCAAATCTGAGCATCATGAGCGGGTGATGAAAGCGGCAGCCATGGTTGAATTAGAAGATTTTTTACATCGTAAACCGGCTGAGTTGTCAGGAGGACAGCGCCAGCGAGTCGCCCTAGCCAGAGCGATCGTCCGCAAGCCAAAAGTATTTCTGATGGATGAGCCCTTGTCAAATTTAGATGCCAAGCTACGGGTTTCTACGCGGGCTCAAATCAAGAATTTATCCCATGAGCTTCAAGTCACGACCATTTATGTCACCCATGACCAAATAGAAGCCATGACATTGGCTGATCGAGTGGTGGTCATGAATAAGGGCATAGTCCAGCAAGTAGGCACTCCCACTGACATCTACGACAATCCAGCTAATACTTTTGTGGCTAGCTTTATTGGCTCACCGGCGATGAACCTAGTGGATGGCGCCCTCGAAGCGGGCACGTTTAAAGCTCAAAATATGCAAGTAGCCGGCTTTGATCAGTTCCCAGATGGACCGGTGACCTTGGGCTTTCGGGCTGAAGATGCCAGTGTTTCAAACACTGCAGCAGAACTCAACATACAGGTTTACTCTTTGGAACTCCTTGGCGACTCTACTATGGTCACGGCGCGTGTTGGTGAGAGCTTAGTTGCTGTTAAGTCATCGAAAGACTATAGCGTTGCCATCGGTGCTGAGGTGGGTATCCACATTTCTGCCAGCATATGTCACCTATTTGATACCCATAGCGGCCAACGTTTTGAGGAGCATCAACCATGAAAGGTAGTCGCCCAATCCAGGCTGCACTGAGTCGTGACACTGACATGTCGAAAACAGAGGCGACGCAAAAAGTCATCGAATCTATGGTGGATGGCTTGAATGACCATCGCATTGCAGATATCGGTGAGTTTTTTAGCCAGACTTTTAGCTGGATGGGTAATCAAGGTTGTGGGACCAAACAGGGTTTGAAAGAATTTCAAAAAAACTGGCAACAGCCTTTTCAAGCGGCGTTTTCTGACAAAATTTGTGTCGATGAAGCCCGGCTATACATGGGTGAATGGGCCGCAGCATTTGGACGTCAGGAAGCCACCCATAGTGGCACTTTTATGGGCATAAAAGCCACTGGTGCAAAGGTAGAAATTCGCTACATGGATTTCTGGAAAGTAATGGATGGCAAAATTTGTGATAACTGGGTCATGGTTGATTTTCCTCATGTACTGGCTCAGTTAGGGGTTGATGTATTTAATGGCGAAGGCTGGGAAGCTTTCGATCTGGGTGAAAAACAAGCGCCACAAGCAAAACAGACGAGGAATTAAGAATGGCCATTACTTATTTAAAACACGCTAAACCAGACGCTGATAAGGCCCAAGATGATGCACAAACTCGAGCTGTGGTAGAAACAACATTAGCCGACATCGAAGCTCGAGGTGATCAGGCAGTAAGGGACTTAGCGCAGAAATTTGATCAGTACACACCCTCATCTTTTCGGTTATCTGAAGAACAAATACACAAGATCATAGCCAAAGTGCCGGCCCGTGATATGGAGGACATTAAGTTTGCCCAGCAGCAAGTACGAAACTTTGCTCAAGTGCAACGTGACTCTATGCTGGATGTTGAAGTAGAGACTTTGCCCGGCGTCATTTTGGGACATAAACACATCGCCGTGCAATCGGTAGGTTGTTATGTGCCTGCGGGCAAGTTTCCCATGGTAGCCTCTGCACACATGTCCGTGGCGACCGCTAGTGTAGCTGGAGTGCCTCGCATTATTGCCTGCACTCCGCCGTTTAATGGAGAGCCCAACCCTGCTGTCGTTGCAGCCATGCACTTAGGGGGTGCCCATGAGATCTATGTTATTGGGGGTATTCAGGCCGTTGGGGCCATGGCCATAGGCACAGAGACCATAGAACCCGTGCATCTACTCGTTGGCCCAGGTAATGCCTTTGTTGCCGAGGCAAAGCGACAATTATTTGGACGCGTCGGTATTGATTTGTTTGCTGGACCAACGGAAACAATGATTATTGCTGACGATACAGTGGACGCAGAAATGTGCGCCACAGATATGTTGGGACAAGCTGAGCATGGTTATAACTCACCAGCAGCCTTGGTGACAACTAGCCAAGCTTTAGCAGAGGCTACCTTGCTGGAGATAGATCGAATCTTACAGATTTTGCCCACTGCTGATACAGCCTCTGTAAGTTGGCGCGATTACGGTGAAATCATTTTGTGTGATACCCATGCAGAAATGTTGCAAGTCTCTGAGCAAAAAGCCTATGAACACGTGCAAGTGATGACCGATCGTGATGATTGGTATCTTGAGAATATGACCTGTTACGGTGGCCTATTCCTGGGGCCACGAACTAACGTTTCCAACGGTGATAAGGTGATCGGTACTAACCACACCCTCCCTACCCGAAAGGCTGGACGTTATACTGGTGGCTTATGGGTGGGTAAATACCTAAAGACCCATAGCTATCAAAAAATAACCTCTGACGAAGCGGCAACCATGATCGGCGAGTATGGTTCCCGCTTATGCATGTTGGAAGGATTCGTGGGGCACGCTGAACAATGTAACTTAAGAGTCCGCCGCTACGGCAAAAAGCATGTACCCTATGGTACAGGGGCCCAGTAATGACTAATGGGGCGCATAACAAAGCTATTTTGGAGCCTCTATTAAGGGCCATGCAGGACTTTGAAGCCCCTCAAGTGCAAAGTCTACTGCAGGAATTAATGGCCCATGATGCAGTGGCGCATATGTGCTTACCCTTTAATGATGTGACAGGTCCTACAGCGCTCTATGAAACCTGTTATCAACCGTTACTGAGGGCTATGCCTGACCTTGAAAGGCGCGACTTTATCATCTTGGCTAGCACCTCTTCAGAAGGGCATGAATGGTTGGGGTGCGCAGGCCATTACGTTGGCACGTTTGTGGCTCCTTGGTTGGATATACCCCCCACAGGGCATATGACCCACATGCGCTTGCATGAATTTTACCGCTTTGAGAAAGGCAAAATAGTTGAAATTCAAGCCATTTGGGATATCCCAGAAGTGATGTTGCAAGCTCGAGCGTGGCCTTTGGCTCCATCCCTAGGCTGGGAAGGTTTTATTCCGAGTCCTGCCAGCCAAGATGGCTTATGCATAGAAGATAAATTTGAAGGACAAGGCCAAGCGAATGCTGATTTAGTGATTGATATGCTCCAACACCTGGTACGTCATCCTGCAGAGGGTGGCC
>DDCR01000144.1:3101-5783 GCA_002335115.1 Oceanospirillaceae bacterium UBA2001 | reverse complement strand
AATTTTACTTCTTTAGCTGCCATGTCAAAAATTCCTTCATCAAAAATAGGGTTAAGTTAAGCTTCAAGTACGCCGTAAATTTCACTTTCACTAACGATGAGGACCTCATCACCGTTGATCTTAGCAGTGCTGTTACCAGCATAAGGGCCAAACAATACAGTATCGCCAACCTTAACGCTCATTGCCTGTTGTTCGCCATTGGTCGTAATACGACCTGGGCCGACGGCCAAAACTTCGCCTTGGTTTGGCTTTTCTGCCGCACTACCTGGTAGCACGATGCCACCAGCACTCGTTGCTTCTTCTTCCTGACGACGAATTACAACGCGATCGTGTAAAGGACGGATGCTCATTATGCTTGCACTCCTAAAGTGTATTTATCTCCAGCAACGCTGGAATTGTTGTTTATAGTGATCCATTAGATATGGGGTGAAGTGTGGTTTTCAATAGCAAAACTAAAATAAAGTTTAGATAAATAGACTTTATTCAAGCTTGTCTTCTGATAGGGGTTTTTTAGGCACTTCAAACTCACCATCTATGATACTTTGGTCGCTGTTCATGTCAGTATTAAAGCCACCTTTTGAGAAACCCCCAGCACTAAAACCACCTCCAGTCACATTAGCACTGGCAAAAGACTTAAAGCGTCCCATCAAACGGCTAGCAAAAATTTGTCGCGTCAAGGGCACTAACAGCAAAAATCCGATGGTGTCGGTCACGAACCCAGGCGTTAACAGCAAAGCTCCACCCACCGCGAGCAAAATACCTTCTAGCATTTCTTGGGCCGGAATTTGTCCAGATTGCATACGCCAAGTGGCTCGGCTTAACGTGGATAGTCCTTGGTAGCGAAGCAGGTTGATGCCTATAAAAGCAGTGAGTAATACTAAAACAATGGTCCACAAAGCTCCAATTTGTTGGCCCACTTGAATCAGCACCACCATTTCAAGAATAGGAATCGCAATAAATAAGGCAAAAATAAAACGCATAATCATGTAGTCTTAGTTAAATGAACTTCGATTATTATATGCGGCCAAACTATAAAAATGAAAGACCTAAAACGACACCAGCAACAGCATGAGGCGCAACCTGTTATAAAGCGCCAGCAGCTGTACCAAACAATTGCGGCCATCCCCTATGGCAAGGTCGCCAGCTATGGTCAACTCGCTAACCTTGCTGGACAAACAGGAGCTGCTCGGTGGGTCGGTTGGTGTTTGCGGCATTTGCCTCACGATTCAAGATTACCTTGGCACCGGGTCATCACGTCCAGCGGCAAACTTGCCTTTCCCCCGACCACAGAAAAATTTTTGCGCCAGTGTGAAAAACTGGAACAAGAAGGCATACGGTTAAAAAACCACAAAGTACTGATGAAAGTCTATCAATGGCAACCCTAACCAGCAGCCCAATAACTTAAGGGTTTTAAACCTTACTGAATAAGAATCAGGAAAAAATTTACGTGTATAAAATACCTCTAAAGCTGAACCCAACCAATCTCTTACCCTTAGCTTGGTTACTGTTACTAGGCAGTGTTTGGGGTAGTACCATTATCATTACTAAACACATTGTTTCCACTGGCCATGAACCTTTGGGCTTAATTTTTTGGCAACTGGCATTTGGGGCTTTATTGCTCAGTATTATGGCTCGCGTTCAAGGCACCTCTTTGCCTACAAGTTGGGTCCATTTGCGCTTTTATACCATTGTGGCTTTGGTAGGCACTGTGATCCCAAATACGTTCACTTATATGGTTGCTGCCTATATCCCCGCTGGTTTATTGGCCATAGGCATTGCCACTGTGCCTATGTTTTCACTATTAATTGCTTTAGTCATTAAAAGTGAACGTTTCGATAGCCTGCGTATGTTGGGTATTTTGCTGGGCGCCTTGGCGATCCTATTAATTCTTGGTCCAGAAGCCGATTTTAGCAGGCAAGGCATCGGCCTATTTATGTTAGTGGCTCTTATAGCTCCCTTCTTTTATGCGATTGAAGGTAATTACCTTGCCCTTAAAACACCACCTAATATGGACCCACTGAATATATTGTATGGCGCGTCTGTTATGGGCTTAGTCATTTGTACGCCCCTAACTTTGGCAACGGGTTCGTGGGTAGATCTGAGTCAGGCATGGACCTCTGTTGAATGGGGTATTTTAGCAAATAGTGTATTGCATGTGATCGCCTACGCTGGCTACATTTGGATCGTGGGTCTGAGTGGCGCCGTGTTCGCCAGTCAGGTGGCCTACGTAGTCACATTATCTGGGGTCTTGTTAGGCATTATCATATTGGGAGAAAGTCACAGTTCCCTCATATGGCTGGCCCTTGGGTGCATGTTATCAGGCTTAGTGCTAGTGCAACCTAGAAAGACTGTACGCAAAATAAAGGCAAGCCATTAACATTTGAATGCTTGGCTATATATCAAGTAAAATTTATCAAGTAAAATACAGCTTGTTTTTAAAACAACAGACGTTGCGCGCTAATGATGCCCCCGTCGTCTAAGCTCCGGATTTACGTTTCGGCTCGCTAAGGAACCTATCATGACCCATGGTCAGTCTCACATTGTTGTCTGTGCCCTGTATAAATTTGTCACCCTAGAAAGGTTCCAAGACCTGCGGCAACCGCTGCTTAAGGTCATGGAGTACAACAATATTCGTGGCACCTTGTTACTCGCATCTGAAGGCATCAATGGCACCGTAGCCGG
>DDCR01000144.1:0-3073 GCA_002335115.1 Oceanospirillaceae bacterium UBA2001 | reverse complement strand
GGCACTTATGTTAAGCCCAAAGATTGGAATGCTTTAATTGCAGATCCAGACGTTGTAGTGGTGGATACACGCAATGACTACGAGGTAAAGGTGGGCACCTTTGAGGGTGCATTGAACCCAAACACCACTTCTTTTCGTGAATTTCCAACTTATGTGAGTAACAACCTTGACCCCAAAACTAATAAAAAAGTGGCCATGTTTTGTACCGGTGGTATTCGTTGTGAAAAGTCCACCGCCTACCTAAAAGAACAAGGTTTTGATGAGGTCTATCACCTTCAAGGTGGCATTTTAAAATACCTAGAAGAAGTGCCAGAAGCAGAGACGATGTGGCAAGGTGAGTGCTTTGTCTTTGATAACCGAGTGACCGTAAACCACCAACTGGAAAAGGGTCATTACGACCAATGTCATGCCTGTCGCTTGCCCATTACAAAGCAAGAACAAAGCAGCGATAAATACCTAGAAGGCATCAGCTGCCCTCATTGCTTTGACAAACACACGCCTGAGCAGCGTCAACGTTTTGAAGAACGCCAGCATCAAATGCAGCTTGCCCAAGAGCGTGGCGAAGGTCACTTAGGTGCAGACGCGGTGGAGACTATTGCTTTGCGGCGCAAGGCTAAAGCCCAAGAAAAACAGGCCCAGCGGGATAACTAATTGCTGCCCTGGGCAACTTGATGTCTAGGCTGTTGCCATTCTAAGCCGGCTTACAGGCCGTTCATCAATAAAAATATGAATGGCGGCAGTGACCAAGGCAATGGCGGCAGCAGCCCACCAAACATTGTCATAATTGCCCGTTGTGTCATAAAAATAACCACCCAACCAGACCCCTAAAAATGAGCCTAATTGATGGTTTAAAAAGACGATGCCATAAAGGCTACCCATATGTTTTAAACCAAACATTTGCGCCACGATACCCGAAGTAGGTGGTACTGTGGCGAGCCACAAAAAGCCAGTGACAATAGAAAAGAGGTAAATAGAATTGGTGCTCATAGGGATGATCATAAAGGCTGCAATAGCCACGGCACGCAATAGGTAGATAAGGCCTAACAGATTTTTCTTAGAATATTTGCCTGATAATGAGCCAAATAATAAGCAACCAAAAATGTTAAACAAACCAATTAATGACAAACTAACAACGGCCACACTGGCTTCAAAGCCATTGTCAGATAAATAAGCTGGCATATGCACGGTGATAAACGCTAATTGAAAGCCACAGACAAAAAAACCTGCGATAAGTAACCAATAGTGAACGTGTGCGCCTGCCTCTTTAAGGGCTTCAGACAAGCTTTGATCTTGCTCTAAACTTGAGGCTGCAGCACGTTGGCTATCATTGTGAAAAGGGCCAGACAATAGCAGCATGCACATTGAGCCACCTGCCAAAATCATCAAAGTAATTTGCCAACCATAGGCCGCAATAAATTCTTGCGCTACAGGAATCACTAGTAGTTGACCAAAAGAGGCTGCTGCTGTGCCTAGACCTAAGGCCAGCCCTCGTTTTTCTTCACTCACCATACGAGCTAAAGCAGGCAACACCACGCCCATACCGGTGCCTGCGATTCCCATACCGACCAGAATGCCAGCACCTATATGCAGATCCCAAAAGCTGTCCGCTGTGGCAGTCACATAAAGACCTAAGCCATAGGCTATTGAACCCATATAAATAGACTTAACAGCGCCATAACGATCGGCTATGGCCCCTGAAATAGGTTGGAATAAACCCCAACAAAGGTTTTGTAGGGCTAAAGAGAATGCAAAAATCTCACGCCCATAACCAAATTCGTTGGATATAGGGGTCATAAAAAAACCAAATGATGCGCGCATACCAAAGTTGATCGCCAACAAGGTACAGGCGCAAACAACCACCAAACTCAACAGCTTTACGGGCTTAGACATTAATTTTTAATTCCCATCTAACAACAAGGTTTGGGTTGTGGGCACTCAACATCATTATTAATCTCTGAAGTTATTAAACTGCAGTGGTAAATCAAACTCACCTTCACGCAAGCTGGCAATCGCTTCTTGCAAATCATCACGTTTTTTGCCCGTTACCCTGACCTGCTCACCCTGAACTTGGCTCTGCACTTTGAGTTTTTTCTCTTTTAAGAACTTCACTACTTTCTTAGCCAGTTCTTTATCTAAACCTGTGCGCATCAAAACTACCTGACGGCTTTTCATGTTCGTGGTTTCTGGGTCTTTAACCTCTAAACAACGAATGTCGACACCACGTTTGATGAGCTTTTCATGTAATATAGGTAGCATCTGTTGCAGTTGGAACTCTACGTCCGCGTGCATAGTCACCAGATCTTCACCTTGTTCAAAGCGCGCATTGGTGCCTTTGAAGTCATAGCGTGTGATGACTTCACGGTTGGCTTGATCTAAAGCATTAGACACTTCATGGCTGTCGAGTTCGGAAACCACATCAAATGATGGCATTAGTAAATTCCTTTGTTAAAATACAGTACAACTCTTAATGGTAATATTGTAACCCATGACGCGTCCTCCATCCTACCCTTGGCACATTTGTGGTGTCGGAGCCATTGGCAGCCTTTGGGCCAGTGCCTTGACCCACCGAGGGTTCCACGTCACTTTGCTATTAAAAGACGCGGTTCAACTGGCGCAATACCAAAAATTTGGTGGCGTGCGGGTGACCGAAGGTGAATATCTAAGCTTTGTAAAAGCTGAAGCTTTGGTGCCCAGCAACCGCCTTGATACTAAAATTCAACACCTGTTAGTTTGTTGTAAATCCTACGCCACTATAGAAGCTATCTTGCCATGGCGTCAGCACTTGGCAGATGACGCCCAAATTGTGTTACTACAAAATGGCATGGGCAGCGCCCAAGCGTTACAAAGAGCCCTGCCAAAGGCTAACATTTATTGTGCAACCAGCACTGACGGGGCTTGGCGTAAAGGACCATTTGACGTGGTTCGTGCGGGTAAGGGTGAAACCCTCATTGGCAGCTTTAGTGACCATTTGTTGGCTGCTGAAATACCCAACTTTATTGTCAACTTGCTTACCATTAAGCCGAATAATGAAAACCAACAAGACCAACCACCGCTGCTAAATATTGCGTGGCAT
>DDCR01000140.1 GCA_002335115.1 Oceanospirillaceae bacterium UBA2001 | reverse complement strand
TACGTCATCCTGCAGAGGGTGGCCCTGAAGTTATGCAATTAGAACGCTTTTGGCACCCTCGGATGAATTGGTATGGCCCAGGTGGCATTGGCACCACTAGGGGCATTGCAGGTTTTCGTAATTGGCATCAGATACCGTTTTTAAAGGCCATGCCAGATCGTGGGCAACAGACTCAAGAGGTCGCCTCACATTTATTCGGTGAGGGTCAATATGTCGCAGTCACAGGATGGCCCAACATGCGCCAAACACTAACACACGATGGTTGGCTGGGTATTGCGCCAGCAGGCCAAGAGGTGAGTTTGCGTAGTCTTGACTTTTGGCGTGTGGAGCGCGGACTTATAAGAGAAAACTGGGTACTCATAGACCTACTGGATGTATATCGTCAGCTTGGTATCGATGTTTTTGCACGTCTACGTGAGTTCAACAAAGCGCATAGTGTCAACCATATAACCCCCTTCGTTTTAGAGACTTGATATGCGATTACTCAAACGCGCTGACTTTAGTTTAGTAGGTCATATGGTGTTGATTATGAGCGCGTTTTTATCCTTTTTAGGTATTGGTACAAGTATTGGTGCAGCGCATGAGTAAAGATAAAGTAACCTCGCAACAAGTGGCTGACCTGGCAGGTGTGAGCCAGTCTGCGGTCAGCAGAGTTTATACCTCAGGGGCTTCCGCCTCGAAAAAGACCATTGATAAAGTCCATAAAGCCGCTGCTGAATTAAACTATCGGCCTAACGTTTTAGCCAGAGCCATGGTATCGGGTAAGAGTCGCATTATTGGCTTGGTCGTTGCCTACTTAGAAAACCAATTTTATCCAACAGCCATAGAAAAATTATCGACTCAGTTACAAGAAAAAGGCTACCATGTTCTAATTTTTATGGCTTCCAAAACAGCCGGCAACATTGACTCTGTGGTTGAAGAAATCCTTGACTACCAAGTTGATGGCATTATTGCTGCCTCAGTTGCATTGTCGTCAAAACTGGCTGATCGATGCCACTCAGCGGGAGTACCAGTGGTGCTGTTTAACCGCACCCAAGACGATGAAGCTTTATCCTGCGTGACCTCTGATAATTTTAATGGCGGGGTAAAAGCGGCTCGCTTTTTGTTAGCGGGTGGGCATAACAAGTTAGGCTACATTGCAGGTTGGGAAGGCGCATCAACTCAGCGTAATCGTGAATTTGGCTTTACCGCTGCCCTGCAACAAGCTGGGGTCAAACTGCATGCTCGGGAGGTAGGTGACTTCTCTATGGAGCAGGCCAGTGCAGCCACCCGCAGAATGTTTGCAGACAACCCCCCTGATGCGGTATTCGTAGCTAACGACCATATGGCGTTAGCCGTCATGGACACCTTGCGTTTTGAGTTAGGTTTTAATATTCCTAAAGATGTGTCGTTGATTAGCTACGATGATGTTCCTGCAGCTGCATGGCCCGCCTATAACCTAACCACAGTGCGCCAGCAAGTTAATCAAATGGTGCAAGAAACAGTGCGTATATTGATGGAGCAAATTGCGGGCAATAGCTTGCAAAGCCAGCGCATATCGATTGGCTCACCAATTATTGTAAGGGGTACTGCTCGCATACCAAAAGGATGGCAACCATGAAGGGTTTTGACAGTAAATTTAAGGATTTCCCAGACTATATTTTGGGCATCACACAAGAAATTTGGGAACAGCGCGGCTTAGCTACCTTGCATCACTATTACGCGGCCGACATTCCAGTGCGCTCTCCAGGCTCTATGGTAGTGGGTAATCAAACTGTAATTGCAGCGACCATGGCTACCTTAGCCGAATTCCCTGACCGACAGTTATTGGGTGAGGATGTAATTTGGTCTGGAAGCCCTGAAGAGGGCATGCTTTCCTCTCACCGTATTCTCACCACAGCCACCCACCTCGGTAATGGTGTGTATGGCGCGGCTTCTGGTAAGGCCCTTAAATATCGCGTGATTGCCGATTGCCACGCCATTAACAATCAGATTAATGATGAATGGCTCATTCGTGATCAAGGCGCCGTTGTCCGTCAGTTAGGGCTAGACCCAAAAGACTATGCCCAAGATTTAATCGACCGTGAAGGTGGCCCTGAAAACTGCGTGCAGCCGTTCACACCTGCCATTGACCAACCGGGCCCATACCGAGGTCAAGGTAACCAAGAGGAGTTTGGTGAAAAATATGCATCCATATTGCAGCGCATTATGGCTGCTGAAGTGAGTTGCATTCAATCCCAATATGACCGAGCCTGCCAGTCTGAGTATCCAGGCGGTGTTAGTACTCACTCCTGGGGGCCAATAGAGCGTTTTTGGATGGGTTTAAGAGCGAGCTTCCCGAGTGCCACATTCACCATCGATCACCAAATTGGTCGCCAAGATCCATTGATGCCGCCCAGAGCTGCCATCCGTTTTAGTTTGCAGGGTAAGCATGAGGGCTGGGGCAGTTTTGGTAAACCCACGGGTGCTGACGTGTATATTATGGCTGCCGCTCATGTTGAGTTTGGTCCATATGGGATCAGACGCGAATTTGTTGTGTTTGACGAAACCTCGATTTGGAAACAAATTTTAATGCAAACGGCTTAATTTTAATGACATTGCCCAATAGGATAATTGTATGACTGAACCAGTCCTTGTTCGCTATGGTGAACTAAAGCCATGCCGGAGTGCATTTATTGATGCCCATACGCCAGGTTCCGAACAAAAAGAAAACTTCACCATAATAGGTGCTGGAGTGGCAGAAAGCCCAGATCAACATGTGCACATTAAAGCCACGCCAGGCTTTAACATTGGTGCAGCTGGCCAGCCTCCCAAATGTGTTAACTCCCTGCATTACCACAACAGTGCAGAAGTGTTTTTTATATTGCGCGGTAAATGGCGTTTTTTTTGGGGCTTAAACGGCGATGCAGGCGAAGTAATATTGCAAGAAGGTGATCTCATCAGCATGCCCACACGTATCTTTCGTGGCTTTGAAAATGTGGGTACAGATTATGGCATGATCATGGCTATACTGGGTGGAGATGATGCCGGTGGAGGTGTTATTTGGGCGCCACAGGTGCTCAAAAATGCCTTAGCACATGGTTTGGTGTTAAGTGAAAAAGGCGTGCTTTATGACACTAAAAAAGGCGAAACTTTACCCATAGGTGAGCAGCCAATGCCACCACTCACCCCTAAGCAGTTGGCTGATATTGTTGAATTGCCTGTTGAAAGCCTCATCCCCCAATATGTGGCACGGTACTGGGACATGGTGGCCTTAGCCAAGCATAAGCCCTGTCAGGTGATCGGAGAAACCGCTCTCATCAAAGATAAACCTGGCTTTGTGGTAGAGTTATTGGTGCGCACATCGATTAGTCAGCAGGCCTACCAAAGTGCAAAAGATGAAGTGCTCATGGTCATGCGGGGACACTGGAAGTTGACTTGGGGGCATGATCAACTTGTGCTGAATCCGGGGGATACCTGCTGGGTGCCTGCACATCTTTCTCATAGCCTAGAAGTGTGTGTGAGTGGAGAAGCCAGTCTCTATCGTGTGACGGGCACAGATGATGGTGCTGGCCTCACTTGGCAGGGTGAGTGAACCTTTGTTATGAAGCTTGAACCTTTACTCCTGCTGCCTGGCATGATGTGTGATAGCCGCATGTACGCCTCCCAGATTTCGGCCTTGGAAGACCTTACTGAGTGTCAGGTTGGCAACATTGGAGGGGCGAACAATATGGTTGATATTGCGGCTCAAGTGCTGGCTCAAGCACCCGACAAATTTGCCCTAGCTGGCTTATCTATGGGTGGTATCGTGGCCATGGAAATCATCCGTCAGTCACCAGAGAGAGTCACTCGATTAGCGCTGATGAATACTAACCCATGCGCTGAAGAAGATGCGGTCAAGGTCACCCGTCAACCGCAGATAGATGCAGTGCGGGCAGGTCGGCTTGAGCCTGTCTTGCGTGACACCATGGTGCCGCGATATTTTGCTACCCAAGAGGCCCACAGACAGTTTGACCAATTGTGTGTTGATATGGCCTTGAGCCAAGGCGAGGACGTATTTGTGCGGCAATCCTTGGCTTTAAAAAATCGTCACGACCAGCAGGAAACATTGGCATTATTTGATAAGCCTTGTTTAGTGCTCATGGGTGAAGCGGATGAAATATGCCCCTTAGAAAAGCATGAATGTATGGTTACCCTGCTATCTAATGTGACTTTCGTTAAGATTCATAACGCTGGGCATATTCCCACACTTGAACAACCTGCAGCCACCAACGCTGCCTTAAGACAATGGATGGTACAAAAATGAATGTTAGTTTGTTGAAAAAGCTACAAAGTGTAGACACGCCTACGGTGTGCAATGCCATTGAGGTGGCTCAAGGCCAACGAGGCTTCAATCAATTCACCAAGGGCACCATGCTCATCTCGTCAAGTGAAGATGTGGCTATGGTAGGTTATGCCCGCACTGCTCAAATTGCCGCCCTAGCGCCTCCCAAAGAAAGCGCCAGTGTGATCAAACAACGCCGAGCAGATTACTATCAGCACATGTCTGAAGGGCCAAGACCGGCTATTGCCGTAGTGGAAGATATCGATTATCCCCACGCTATTGGGGCTTATTGGGGCGAAGTGAATACCACCATTCATAAGGCTTTTGGGCTCGGGGGCGCTTTAACTAATGGGGTTATGCGCGATTTGGGTGATCTACCCACTGGATTTCCCGTAGTGGCAGGTTCAATTGGCCCAAGCCATGGGTTTGTGCACGTGCGCAGTGTTGGCCAGCCAGTGACTATTTTTGGTATGCACGTGGTCGATGGAGACCTGGTACATGCAGACAGACACGGCGCCTTAGTCATTCCTCCAGAGGTTATCCCCCTGCTTGAGGCAGCCATTGATCAGTTGCTGACGACTGAGCAACTGATTTTAGGTCCAGCCCGCCAAGAAGGTTTTGGTCTAGCTGAATTTGAGAAGGCTTGGGCAGCCTTTGAAAAAGCACGTACCTAAATTGGAGGTGGGTCAAATAACCCCAAACACCCTCAACAATTAGAACAATAATTAGGCCAAATTTAGATATTCTGCCGTGCCCTCTAAAAGCATCTGTACCGCCATAATAATGAGCACCATGCCCATCAAACGCTCTATGGCGATCAGCCCTCTTTCTCCCAGTAAAACGTAAAGCCTGCGTGAAGCTAATAAAATAAGGGCAGAAACAACCCAAGCAGCAGTGACAGCTAACCACATGTCTAACCACTGACCTTCAGCTGACTTTCGCATTAGCATAATCATGGCTAAACTTGAAGGTCCCGCCATAAGAGGAATAGCTAAAGGGACGATAAAGGGCTCACCATCGGGCGTTTTACCTAATAAGCCACCTTCTTTTGGAAACACCATCTTTATGGCAATCAGAAATAATACAATACCCCCGCCAATCCGAATGGCCTCTTGAGAGACCTGTAAGAAACTTAAAATATAGGGGCCTAAGACTAAAAATATTAACAACACCAAATAGGCGATGAGTAATTCTCTGCGTAAAACGAGTCGTCGCCGCTCTTCAGGCACTTGTTTTAACACCGACAAGAATAGAGGGATATTACCCAGGGGATCCATCACTAAAAAAAGTAAAGTGGCGGCAGCAAAAATATCCATACGTTTCTCAATATAAGGTTAACTAATTAATCTAAGCGTCGCTGAATAACCACAGCATGGTTCCAGCTAGGCGCTGATTCCACATGGGTAGCACGGCCTCGCTCTTGGCGCGGTGTGACATTAAAATAAGTGCGGTAGGTGGTGCTAAAATGACTCGCAGAAGAAAAGCCACAACTCATGCCCACTTCTACAATAGAGCGATCCGTGTCCCTGAGCATTTGACGAGCCTTATCTAATCTCAATTGCAAATAAAACCGCGAAGGTACATTGTCTAAATGTTTTTTAAATAAGCGCTCTAAGTGCCTTCGAGACAGCCCGACATGGTATGCCAAATCATCGGGAGACAAGGGCTCTTCTATATTGGTTTCCATGAGTGTCACAGCTTCAATCAGTTTAGGTTGACTAGAGCCAATGCGCGCTTTAAGAGGAATACGCTGCTCAGCATCTTGCGGGCGCATGCGCTCAACCAAAAACCATTCAGATAAATGCACAGCCACATCTAAGCCCTGCTGCTGGGTCAACCACGCTAACATAAAGTCGGTCGTTGAGGCCCCACCCGCACAGGTCATTATCTGCGCATCTTGCTCAAACAATTGATGACTCCAAAGGACTGAAGGAAAATTTTCCCGCATATTTTCAATCATCGACCAATGGCAACAACTGCGCTTACCGTTAAGCAAGCCAGCATGGGCCATGGGCAGAATACCCGTGCCTATGGCTAACATCGTCACACCCCTTTTAGCCTGCTGGACTAACCAGCGTTCTAAAGTCACATCAACTTTATTGGGCGTGATTAAGTCCCCAATCACAAACAAGGTATCAATCGGTTCACTCGCTAAGTATTGAACTGATGGACCTAGCACAGAATCGCTACCCACAGACATCACTTGAAGTTTATATTTAGCGTATTCCAACACTTGGTTTGTGTGCAGTAATAGTTCAGCAATTTGCCCATAATGGCTCACACTCAGGCGGGATAATAAAAGTAGACCTACGGTGTGGGAGTTTTGTAACTTAGACATAGGCCTCAAGGATACACTGAATTATTAAGTGGGTGCATAAAACGTCATCAATGGCATGCCAAAGTTAGGCCAGTGTATAGAAAAAACATCAATCATCCATAAAAGTTTAGAACAAATATCCTGAATGTCATGATAACAAAAACTAGGGTCGCACCGGCTCAAGTTTTGACCTAGTGCAGCCAAACATTTTCTTGAATAATACACTTGGCATTAACAAGATTTGTTACACTTCCCTCAAGTAAAGCTAGCTGATGTCCCAAGGAAGAGTTCTATGCGCACATTAACAGATAAAAAAAACAATGCTATTGATTTAGTTTGTGACCTCATTGCAAAGCGTCAAAAGAAGGCTAAGTCTGCAACCATGCAGCAACTCGCCCGCCTCTACTTCGCTGAAAGCATCCCCACAGAATTATTACAATTCGATACAGACAACCTATATGGCGCGTTAGCTAGCTTGTGGGATTGCGCACAGCTGCGTCATAAAGATCAAGTTAACATCCGTGTATATAACCCTAATTATGAAGAACATCAGTGGTACACCAGCCACACGATTGTAGACATCGCCTGCGATGACAAAGCCTTTTTAGTGTCTTCCATTACTAATGCCCTGGTGCAGTTAGGCCATACCATTCATATCACCACCCATCCAGTGGTTGCTATCGAGCGCGATAATAAAGGCCAAATTACCAACATATCACCGTTCACAGGTAAGGCTGATGGAGCCAACTTAGAAGCCATCATGCGTTTTGAAATTGATCAACAAAATGATCCTGATGCTGTGACTAAAATAGTGACTAGCCTTACAGAGATTATTAGTGACGTACGTTTAGTGGTGGACGATTGGCTGCCCATGCGTGACAAACTCGTTTCCATTATTAACACTTTCGAAACCCAAAACTTGCCAGTGGCAGCCGAAAACTTGGCTGAGAACATTGCTTTTTTGCGCTGGGTAGCAGACAGCCACTTCACCTTTATTGGTTATCGCTCTTATGCACTCAAAAAAGACGCAGTTACAGGTTTATGTCTTCTTACTCCACAAAAAGGCACTGGCCTGGGCAGTTTTCGTGACCATAACTGTAGTATCGAGAGCCTATTGCCCAAGACGCTATCGCCACGCAACTCAGATTTAGCCTTGCGCAAAAATATGCTAGTCATGACTAAATCTACCAGTCGCTCCACAGTGCACCGCCCGGTGAATTTTGACTACTTGGGACTTAAACGCTTTGACAGCCAAGGTAATGTTATTGGCGAAGAACGTTTTTTTGGTCTTTATTCTTCTGCTGCCTATACGGCTCGTATTGACGAAATACCATTGCTAAGGCGCAAGGCCCAAGATTTACGTGAACGCATTGAACTATTACCCAACAGTCATAAGGGTAAGGCCTTACAACACATTCTCAATAGCTACCCTCGGGACGAAATGTTGCAAGCTAGTGTGGATGAACTTTACCCCATTATCCGTGGGGTACTAGACACACAAGAGCGGCATAATTTGCGCCTCTTTCTTCGTCTGGATACTTTTGGTCGTTTTGCTACCGCCCTAGTGTATGTGCCACGTGAGCGCTTCAACACGCAATTGCGCATTAAAATGCAAAATATCCTGATACGAGAATTCACCGGTTCTAGCGTCGACTTCAATGTCATGTTTTCTGAGCAGCCTCTAGCTCGGGTGCAGTTAACGGTGCATGGCAAAGACATTCACAACTTGCCGTTTGACATTAACGATATCGAACAGCAAATGCGCAATGCCATGCTGGCCTGGAGTGACCACTTACACCACGCCCTTAATAAAAAACGTGGCGAAGCCGAGGGTAACCATCTGTTTAAGCAGTATGGCCATGCTTTTCCATTGGCCTACCAAGAAAATTTTTCTGCCCAAGTGGCTGTTATGGACTTAATCCGCCTACAAAAAATTAATGCGGATAATCCACTGTCTACCTACTTATACCGATCTGTGTATCAATCAGACCAGAGTCTAAATTTCAAAGTATTTGGACACGGCCAAGCTAAAGCCCTATCTGATGTGTTACCTATTTTGGAGCGTATGGGTGTCAAGGTCATCAACGCATATCCCTACACCATTCGACCTGAAACCGGCCTCGATAAGTGGATTATCGACTTTGTGATTGAAATTGACCCTCAGGTCAATCTTAACCGTGCCAATGTCAAAGAACGTTTTCAAGAAGCCTTCGGTCAAATTTATATGGGTCGAGTGGCCAACGATCGTTTTAATAGTTTGATCTTAGCCGCAAACTTGACTTGGCAGCAAACCATTCTCATGCGCGCCATTGGTAGTTACTTGCTCCAAGTCCAAGTGCCATTTAGCCAAGCCTACATGCAGTCGAGCTTAGTCCGTAATGCTGACATTTCCCATACCTTAGTGCGTTTATTTGAGGCTCGCTTTGACCCGAATGAGGAGCAATCTGAAGACCTTGTTGAACGATTGCAAGAGGACATCAGCTTAGCCCTAGAACAAGTAAGCAACCTTGATGAAGATCGCATTGTTAAGCATTTCTTAGCCGTAATTATGGCCATGCTTCGGACCAACTACTTTCAAACGGATAGCAACGGTGGTCGCCACGAATACTTGTCTTGCAAATTAGACCCCAGTCAGATTCCAGGCGTGCCATTACCCTTGCCTAAGTATGAGATTTTTGTCTATTCAACATGGGTGGAGGGTGTCCATCTTCGGGGTGGCAAGGTGGCTCGCGGTGGCTTACGCTGGTCTGATCGTCAAGAAGACTATCGCACAGAGGTGCTTGGACTTGCCAAAGCTCAAATGGTGAAGAATGCCGTGATTGTGCCTTTGGGTGCTAAGGGTGGTTTTGTGTGCAAACAATTACCAGTCACACAAGACCGTGAAATCTTAATGGCCGAAGTCATTCGAAGCTACTCCACATTTATTCAAGCCTTGCTGGACATCACCGATAACATTGTTAATCAACAGGTGGTTGCTCCAAAACAGGTGAGACGTTTTGATGATGATGATCCGTACTTAGTAGTTGCCGCTGACAAGGGCACCGCAACCTTTTCGGACTTGGCGAACTCAATTTCAGAAAAAAATGCCTTTTGGTTGGGCGATGCCTTTGCCTCAGGGGGAGCTAATGGTTACGACCATAAGAAAATGGGTATTACTGCCCGCGGTGCGTGGGAATCTGTGAAACGATTGTTTGCCGAACAAGGGCGTGATTGCCAAAGCCAAGATTTCACTGTCGTAGCGGTAGGAGACATGGCAGGTGATGTGTTTGGTAACGGCATGCTTTTGTCAAAACACGTGTGTTTGCAAGCTGCGTTCAACCACTTGCATATTTTTATTGACCCCACTCCAGACGCCAGAGCATCGTTTGTTGAACGTCAGCGTTTATTCAATCTGCCGCGGTCCAGTTGGACCGACTATGAGAGCAAGCTAATTTCTAAAGGGGGTGGCATATTTGAACGCTCAGCCAAGTCCATTAAACTGAGCCCTCAAATGCAAAGCATGATGGGCACAGACACCAAAAAAATGGCCCCCAACGAACTGATCCACGCTTTATTAAAAATGCCAGTTGATCTGTTTTGGAACGGGGGCATCGGCACTTATGTTAAGGCCAGTAGCGAAAATCACAGTGACATTGGTGACCCAGCCAACGATAACTTGCGAGTTAATGGCAATCAACTAGGTGCCAAAGTGATTGGTGAAGGTGGTAATCTTGGTTTCTCTCAGCATGGACGCATTGAGTTTGCGCAGGCTGGGGGCTTCATCAACACCGACGCTATTGATAATTCAGCGGGTGTAGATAGTTCAGACCATGAAGTGAACATCAAAATTCTGCTGAGCCAACTGGTCGATGCAGGCGACATGACGATTAAACAACGCAACACCCTACTGGCCAGTATGACTGATGAAGTTGGTGAGCTCGTCCTGAGCCATAACTACCATCAAACCCTAGTTTTGAGTATTGCTGAAGGCCAAGCGAGTGCTCGCTTAAGCGATCATAAACGCTTAATACACAGCCTAGAAAAACAAGGACGGCTCAATCGTGGTTTGGAAGGTTTGCCAGATGATGCCAATATGGACGAAAGGGCCCGAGTGCAAGCGGGACTAACGCGCCCTGAAATTTCTGTATTATTGGCCTACAGTAAGATGCGCTTGTTCGACGAGTTGATGGCAGCAAATATTGGAAATGACGCCTATTTAGCGCGCAGCTTAGAACATTATTTTCCTAAAGTACTGAGTAAAAAATACCCTACAGCAATAGCGTCACACCCGTTACGCAGCGAAATTATTGCGACCCATGTTACCAATCAAATTGGCAACCGCATGGGCTCTACCTTTGGTAACTATTTGCAAGAAGAAATGGGCGCAGAAGCAGGTGACATAGCGCGCGCCTTCACTGCAGCTTGCGATATTATAGACTCCCAAAGTTTGTGGCATGAACTAGATCGAGTCACCTTGATCATAGACTACCCAAAGTCCATGCAACTGCATAAGAATATTCAGACTTTATTGGAAGACCTCACTTTGTGGTTGTTAAGCCAACATCCGGGTCAAACTATTCAAACCATGGTGGACCAGTATCAAAAGCCAATGGCGATTTATTACTCGGAACTGACCCATTTATTGCCTCAAGAAGCAATCCACCGCATCAATGCGCAAGCAGATGAGCTAACGGCAATGGGGATGGACTCTCAAATTAGCCAGCGTTTAAGCCAACTAGAATTTTTATACTACGGTTTAGATGTGGCCCGAGTCGCTAGCGAATGTCAAACTAAAGTAACTACGACAGCCCAAACGTGGTATCGATTGTACGAAAAATTTCAAGGTGATTGGCTCAATCAAGCCATTGCTAATTTACCCATTAAAGACCAGTGGCAGCGCAAAGCCAAAGGCAGCCTTAAACAAGAGTTTGAAGCCAGCCTAGCCCAGTTGACTCACGCTGTCATTGTGGGTGATCAAGACCCCGCATGGGAGTTACGCAATGGAGCTTTGATTGAGCGTTGCTTAGCCATCTTGGGTGAACTACAAAGTAACACCAACATTAATTTAGCCATGCTATCAGTTGCAGTCCGAGAAATTGCCAAGCTAAAGACCAGTAGCACTTAACACGCAATGCATGGTGATTAACTCACATCATCCAAAAAATATTAGGAACTTTTATGAGCCATACCCCAGTAACACGTGCCCTGTTTGATGAAGTTATGATGCCTAACTACGCACCAGCTCCAGTGATCCCTGTGCGGGGAAAAGGGTCTAGAATTTGGGACCAGAATGAAAAAGAATACATCGATTTTGCGGGTGGTATTGCTGTTACAAGTGTAGGCCACAGCCACCCAAAACTGGTCGCAACCCTCAAAGAGCAAGGGGAAAAATTGTGGCACATCGCCAATGTGATGACCAACGAGCCTGCTCTGCGCTTAGCCAAAAAGCTCATCGATGCAACCTTTGCTGATAAGGTCTATTTTGCCAATTCTGGTGGTGAGGCCAACGAAGCCGCCTTTAAGTTAGCCCGTCGTTATGCAGTGGATAACTTTGGTGAGCAAAAAAATGAAATTATTGCCTTTGAACAAGCCTTTCATGGGCGCACCTTATTTACCGTAAGTGTGGGTGGGCAACCTAAGTACAGTGCCGGTTTTGGCCCCGCTTTAGAAGGCATTACCCACTTGCCTTACAATGACATTGCAGCTTTAGAAGCAGCTGTTTCTAATAAAACCTGTGCCATTGTCATGGAACCACTGCAGGGTGAAGGCGGTATTATTAAATCAGACCCAGCCTTCATTCAACGTGCAAGAGAATTATGTGATGAACATGATGCCCTTTTGGTCATTGACGAAGTTCAAACTGGAGCAGGTAGATTGGGTACCCTTTATGCTTATCAGCAAACTAATATTTTGCCAGACATCCTCACTACCGCTAAAGGCTTGGGTAACGGTTTTCCAGTGGCTGCCATGTTAACCACTGAACGCGTATCCAAGAGCCTAGGTGTGGGCACTCACGGAAGCACCTATGGTGGTAATCCATTAGCCTGTTCCATTGCTGAAGCGGTTATCGATATTGTTAATACCCCAGAGGTGCTGGCGGGTGTGAACGCTAAGTTTGACCGTTTTAAAGCAGGTTTAGACGCTATTAATGCACGTGTGCCCTTCTGTGAAGAGATCCGTGGCAAAGGTTTATTGATTGGTTGTGCCCTTAATGAAACCTATAAAGGCCAAGCAGGAAAATTTCTTGGTGCAGCCCAAGCCCGAGGTTTAATGGTATTAATTGCAGGGCCAAACGTCATCCGTATGGCCCCATCTTTATTGATTCCTGACGCAGACATCGATGCTGGCTTAGCCATTTTAGAAGCCGCTGTGCGCGACATAGTAGAAGCATAGCCGAAGCAGAATAGCAGTATCCAACAAGCCCATTAGGAAAAGCGATGACCGACTTGTCTGCAAAAAATGAAATAGAAACACACGCGTTAAAATGGATTGCTGCACAGCAGCAAAGCATGCAACAAGACCTTTGGAGCTTAGTAGAAATTAATTCTGGCAGCTACAATGTGGCAGGTGTTAATCAGGTGGCAGAGACCTTGGCCCAGTGGAGTGAAAAGCTTGGCTGCCATGCCGAATTTATTGAAATGCCTCCTCAGGATGTCGTGGATGACTCAGGCCAATTGAACCAACAACCTCTAGGTCGCGCCCTGCGTTTATATAAGCGCCCCCAAGCGCCCGTCCAAGTTTTTTTATGTGCACATATGGACACCGTGTTTCCTAGTGACCATCCGTTCCAAACGATCACTCAACTGGAGGATGACATAATCAATGGCCCAGGCGTTGCCGACCTCAAGGGAGGTATTGTGGTGATGTTTAAGGCCTTAGAAGCGTTTGAACGAAGCCCATTACAAGATCAATTGGGTTGGGAGATTCTGTTCAACCCAGATGAAGAAGTCGGTTCACCTAGCTCGTCTAAGTTATTCTCAGAAATTGCCCAACGTCATCACTTAGGTTTAATTTATGAGCCCTCTTTTGCGGATGGTAATTTAGCGGGTGCCCGCAAAGGCAGTGGTAATTTTTCTGTCGTCACAAGGGGTAAAGCTGCGCACGCTGGCCGCGAGCACCACCTTGGTCACAATGCTATTCGTGCCATGGCAAATTTCACTTGTGCCCTAGATGACCTTAACGGTCAACAGCATGGCATTACTATTAACCCAGGGTTTGTAAAGGGTGGAGGAGCGGTAAACATTGTGCCAGACACCTGTACGATGCGATTTAATATCCGCATTGAAAGCCGTGAACAACAACTCTGGTGTGAGCAAAAAATAGCCACCATTTTGGCACAAATTAATACTCTTGATGGCATTAGCATTGAATTACATGGTGGCTTTGGTCGAGCGCCTAAAATTCTCAGTTCTGCCAACCAAACCCTCTGCAAACTAGTCCAATCTTGCGGTCAAACCCTGGGGCTTAATTTAGAGTTTTTACCCACAGGAGGTTGCTGTGATGGTAACAACCTTGCGGCTGCTGGCCTACCCAACATCGATACCCTAGGCGTACAAGGTGGAAAAATTCACAGTAGTGATGAATATATGCACTTGTCGAGTTTAACCACACGCTCACAATTAAGTGCCTTAATTTTAATACGCTTAGCCCAGAGTGAAGACTTGGCTTGGTTGCAACGAGACGGTATGGTGCGACCCTCATGTTAATTGTCAGGCCTATAAAAAGTAATGACGCAGAGGCCTTCAAAGATTTTGCTGCAGCCTCTGGTGTAGGGCATACAAACTTGCCCAACCACTCAGCCCACTTGGCACAAAAAATTAATCATAGCGAACTATCCTTTGCATCTAGTGTTGAACACGCAGGGGAAGAGGCTTACACCTTTGTTATGGAAGATACCCACAGTGAGCGCTTGGTGGGCACTTGTACAGTAGATGCGGCAGTGGGCTTAAGTGAACTTTATTTTACCTATCGTGTTGATCAAGTCGTTCATAGTGCTGTTGAATTACAAATTAATAATCGCATCCCAGCCTTACACCTAAGTCACGATTACACAGGGGCGTCTCGTCTAAGTTCGTTTTACTTGGAGCCAGACTACCGCTGTAATTTTTACGATCAGTTACTATCAAAATCTCGCCTACTATTTATGGCCAGTTTTCCACAGCGTTTTGCCGCCACAACGATTGCAGAAATGAAAGGTGTGATTAACGCTGAGGGTGTATCACCCTTTTGGGAGGCCGTAGGTAGACATTTTTTTACCATGGATTTTGCTGAGGCTGACTTACTCACTACGTCTAGTAATAAACACTTTATCGCTAACCTAATGCCACGCTACCCTCTTTACGTCCCTTTGTTAAATGCCAAAGCACAGGCTGTCATCGGTGAGCATCACGAAGATGTGGAAGACATCGTTAACATTCTTGAACACGAAGGTTTGCACTTCGCCGGTCATGTCGATATTTTTGATGCGGGTCCAATTCTAGAAGTGCGTACGCGATATATTCGGGCTATCCGGCATGCCGAGCAAGCCCAAGTCGCGGTCGGTGATGAAGTATTAGTCGGCAAGCGGGTGCTCGTATGCAACAACACTTGCCTTGATTTTCGATGCATTATCGTGCGCAAGCAAGGGCCATTGTTGCTCCTGAGTGAGGCTCAATTAGAGGCTTTACAGGTGGCAGCGGGTAACACTTTAACCTATTGCCCATTATGATGAAGTGAGCCTTGAGCAGTTTTTGTAAAAATGGCGAAGTGCTGCTCAAATAAGTCTCTAAAGCTAAATCTAAGAGACTTAATGGAAAAGAGTTTGTGGTCCAACGAGGGTACTATTTGCAACATTAAACCTGTTACAAAATCTTAAGGAGGCCCTAATGATGATAATCCGTCCCTTAATGGAGACCGATGCCGATGCCCTTCTCAACTTAGCCCATAAAGCCGGCATTGGCTTTACTTCACTGCCAGCAGACCCAGAGCGCATTGCGACTAAAATTGAAGCTTCATTGGCAGCCTTTAAAGACCCAGTGGATCTCAGTAGCGAACAAAGTTATGTTTTTGTGCTGGAAGACACGCACACTGAAAAAGTTGTCGGTATTTGTGGCATCGAGTCTACCATTGGATTGTCTACCCCTTGGTACAGTTATCGCATTGGTACTTTAGTGCATTCTAGCCGCGAACTGAAAGTTCACAATACGTTTCCAACCCTGTATTTAAGCAACGACCAAACGGCTTGTGCTGAGGTCTGTACCTTATTTTTAGATCCTGATTACCGCCATAGTAAAAATGGCCATCTACTCTCTAAAAGTCGCTTTCTTTTCTTGGCTGAATTCTCACAGCGCTTTGAACCGAAAATTATAGCTGAAATGCGGGGTGTATCTGATGCTAAAGGCCAATCGCCTTTTTGGGATGGCTTAGGTGCCCACTTTTTTGATATGCCATTCGCCGATGCAGACCGTTTGACCGGCTTAGGCAAAAAAGAATTTATTGCCGAACTCATGCCTCGTCACCCCTTATACATTAACTTTTTGCCAAAAAGTGCCCAAGAAGTGATTGGTCAAGTGCACGAAAGCACGCGTCCAGCAAGAAAAATGCTAGAAGATGAAGGTTTTCGCTACCATGGTTACGTGGATATTTTTGATGCAGGTCCAGCCTTAGAAACACAGGTAAAAGACATTCGAGCCGTCCGAGATAGCAAGCTATATGAGGTTTCCGTCGAAGACCAAGTACCCAATGGAACTACTCTTTTTTTGGTCAGCAATAGGAGTCTTAAAGGTTACCGTTGCACTACGGCTTATCTCAATACTCCAGTATCAGGTCCATTAAGTATTAGTGCAGCGTTAGCCAAGGCCCTGCATATTAAGACAGGCGAAAGCCTCCGCACAGTGCCTCTATTTAGTTCTAGGCCCTAAAACTTAAGGAATAATTATGACTCATCTCATTAATAACCAATGGTTAATGGGCCATGGCCCAAGTTTTGATTCTGTTAATCCTGCTAATAATGACATCCTTTGGCAGGGCCAGGGTGCTGATGCCAAACAAGTGGATGACGCAATTAAGTCAGCTCGCGCAGCCTTTATCCCTTGGTCGCTCACTGATTATCAAGATCGCCTAGCAATGGTCAAAAGATTTCAAATTCAATTGCAGGCCCAAGCTGAGCCCATGGCTTTGGCTATCGCTCAAGAAACGGGTAAGCCATTATGGGAAACACGCACAGAAGCAGCTGCCATGGCGGGCAAAATAGTCCTATCAGCCAAAGCCTACGAAGAACGCACAGGTGTGGTTAGTAAACCTGCTCCAGCTGGAACCCAAGCGTGGTTGCGTCATCGCCCCCATGGCGTAGTTGCCGTATTTGGACCTTACAATTTTCCTGGCCACTTACCCAACGGACATATTGTGCCGGCACTACTCGCTGGAAATACTGTAGTGTTTAAACCGAGCGAACAAACACCATTGGTGGCACAACTGACCCTTCAATGTTGGTTAGATGCAGGTTTACCTCAAGGAGTCATTAACCTCGTTCAAGGTGCGAAAGAAACAGGCATCGCCTTGGCCAATCACCATGGTATCGACGGCTTATTCTTTACCGGCAGTTCCAGCACAGGCATGCTATTACACCAGCAATATGGCGGTCGCCCTGATAAAATACTGGCCCTAGAAATGGGCGGTAATAACCCGTTAATCGTGAGCCAAGTCGACAATCAGCGCGCTGCTGTGCATGAAATTATTCAATCGGCGTATATCTCTGCTGGCCAACGCTGCACCTGTGCTCGGCGTTTGTACATACCCACAGGGTCAAAGGGAGATGCCTTGGTCGACAAGTTAGTCAGTGCTGTGAGGAAAATACGTGTAGGTTTGTATGATGCCGAGCCTGCTCCATTTATGGGTTCTGTCATTTCCTATGGGGCTGCCCAGCAACTATTAGTCGCTCAACAGTTTATGATTGACCAAGGAGCAACTGCTTTAGTCAAAATGGAATTATTAGCACCAGGCACAGGGCTTTTAAGCCCAGCTTTGATTGAGGTCACCAACGCCAAGGACTTACCTGATCAAGAATACTTTGGGCCTCTTTTGACCTTAGTTCGTTACCAAAATTTGGATCAGGCCATTGCCATGGCTAATGACACCAGCTTTGGTTTGTCGGCTGGCTTATTAAGTGACTCCCGCAAGGATTATGATTACTTTTTGCCTCGCATCCGAGCAGGTATCGTTAATTGGAACAAACAAATTACAGGTGCCAGTGGTGCCTCCCCATTTGGTGGTGTAGGGGCCAGTGGTAATCACCGTGCTAGCGCTTTTTATGCGGCAGATTATTGTGCCTACCCAGTGGCATCGATTGAAGCTGAAGCCTTAGTTATACCCACCCAATTAAGTCCTGGTTTGGACCTTTAAGGCGATATATATGAGTCTTCCAGTACCCACTCTAGAAGCTAATTTTGATGGCCTCGTAGGACCCACTCACAACTATGGGGGTTTGTCCTACGGCAACGTCGCCTCTAGCAGCAATTCAGCACGACCGTCTAATCCTAAGCAAGCCGCGCAACAAGGCTTGCATAAAATGAAGTCGTTGCATGATCTCGGTATGCTGCAGGGGGTCTTAGCACCCCAGTCCCGCCCCGATTTAAATACCCTAAGGCGCCTTGGCTTTAGTGGCACCAATAACCAAGTCATTGACCAAGCAGCAACAAAGGCGCCAGCCCTGTTGGCTTCTTGTTACTCAGCGTCCAGCATGTGGACTGCCAACGCAGCGACCGTGTCTCCCAGCGCTGACTGTAAAGATGGCCGTTTACACTTTACCCCAGCCAACCTAGTTAACCGTTTTCACCGCTCTATAGAACATGCGACCACAGGGCGAATTTTAAAAGCCACCTTCGCTAACCAAGAGTGTTTCGCGCACCATCAAGCACTCCCTTCATCAGACCACTTTGGCGATGAGGGTGCTGCTAACCACACACGGTTTTGCAGCGCCTATGGTCAGTCGGGGGTGGAATTTTTTGTCTATGGTCAACAGGCTTTGAGTGGCACAGCCCCTAAGCCAGCTCGATACCCAGCTCGCCAAAGTTTAGAAGCGTCACAAGCCGTTGCTCGTTTGCATGGCCTTAAAGACAAACATGTGGTGTTTGCACAACAAAATCCAGCAGTCATTGATGCTGGCGTATTCCACAATGACGTCATTGCCGTGGGTAATGGCCTTGTCTCATTCTACCACCAGCAAGCATTTCTCAATCCTAAACAAGTTAGCCATGACCTACAAAGTGCCATCAACCGAGCAGGTCATGGTGAAATGCAGTTTATTGAAGTGCCTAACAACCAAGTCTCAGTGCAAGATGCTGTCACTAGCTACCTCTTTAATAGTCAGTTACTTTGCCTACCCCACCTAGCGCCCGGCAAAATGGCCATGGTGGTCCCACAAGAATGCCACTCTAACGTCAAGGTTTCAGCTTACCTAGAGGAACTTGTCGCCGGTGATAATGCCATTGATCAAATTTTAACATTTGACCTACAGCAAAGCATGAGTAATGGCGGTGGCCCGGCATGTTTGCGTTTGAGAGTGGTATTAAACGCCGCTGAACAAAGCGCGGTTAATCCTGCTTGCATGATGAACTCTCATTTGTTCACACGCTTAATGTCTTGGACCGAGACCCATTACCGAGACCGTCTCATAGAAGCCGACTTGGCTGACCCACAACTGCTGATCGAAAGTCACAGCGCCCTTGATGAGCTCACACAAATTCTCCATCTAGGCAGTGTCTATGACTTCCAATTTTAGTGGCTGATGCAGCTACTCATGCTACACTTAAAATGAAGTGGCCCGCATGAGTAGATGATGAAAATACGACAATTTTGTGAATCTGATCGCAGTGATTTAATTAAACTTTGGCACGCAGTGTTCCCTGATGACCCGTCTCATAACGAGCCATCAAAGGTTATCGAAGCCAAGCTAGCCATCGACAATCTTATTTTTATCGCAGAGCATGAAGGCCTCATTATAGGCGCATGCATGGCAGGCTATGATGGCCATCGTGGCTGGTTATATGCAGTGGCAGTATGCAATGAACAGCGCCGCAGTGGCGTTGGTTCTGCACTGGTCCAGCATGCCATACAGGCATTAAAAGTAATGGGTTGTATCAAGGTTAATCTGCAAATTCGTGCAACTAATACAGAAGTAACCACCTTTTATAAAAGCCTAGGTTTTATCATAGAAGAACGTCTGAGTATGGGCACATTTATTGGCTAAGAGTGACTCGTTAAGGAAATAAAAATAATGCTCATTGAAACTGAACTGCAACTCCGAGAAATCTATGGCCATGCAATGGGGCGCGCTAAAGACAAGCAGTTAAGTGCCTTAGAACGCCATAGCATTAACTTTATTGATCATGCGCCCTTCATGACCCTGTCTACTTATGCAGCCTCAGGTGCACTTGACTGTTCACCACGGGGCGGTTTGCCAGGCTTTGTGAAAGTAGTCAATGAAAACTGCATTATCATTCCTGATAGCAAGGGTAACAATCGGCTCGATAGTTTGGTCAATATTATTGAAACTAAACAGGTCGGCTGCCTATTCTTGATACCGGGAGTGGATGAAACATTAAGGATCAATGGACGAGGGCGGATCTCAACCTCAACAGCACATTTAAAGCAGTTCTCGCATCATAAAAATCCGCCAAAAGCGTGTATTGAGATTCGTATCAAAGAAGTATTTTTACATTGCGCTAAAGCCCTAATGCGCTCTAAACTCTGGTCTGCTGATGCCAAACTTGAACGTTCAAAGTTTCCAACCATAGCCACGATGCTTAATGATCAGTTGTGCTTAAGCGAGCCACCAGAAAGTCAAGCGACTATGGTGGCGCGCTACCAGCAGGATTTATAGCCATGCCGAGGGTTGTTGGCGCTTTACACGATGCACACAAGGAATATCAATGATTATTAGGCCCGTCGAAAGTAAAGATATCGACACCATACTCGAGCTAAATGAGAAATCAGTGAAAGTGTTGAGCCCCCTAAATAGGCCAGCACTACTGGGGTTAATTGAGATGTCTATATTGACGGTGGTGGTAGAGGAAGACCATCAAGTGGCTGGATTTTTAATTGGGTTGACTCAAGGTGTTGCTTACGAGAGTATCAACTACGCGTGGTTTAACAATCAATATAAAGCGTTTTTCTACGTTGATAGAATTGTGGTTTCAGACCAGTTCAGGGGGCAAGGTATTGCATCTAAACTCTACGAATACGTGTCAAAATGGGCCCATGAGCAGGCATTACCTCATATTTTTGCTGAAATTGACGTCTTACCACCAAACACACCCTCGTTATTATTCCACCAAAAGTTTGGCTTTAAGGAACTTGAATTATTAAAGCACCACGAGCATAAAATGGTTTCCCTACAGGGCTTAACATTAGTTTAAAGGCTGGCAAGGTTAATTATTTTAAAATAGTTGATGAAAAGTGGTATTGCTTTTACTATTTACTGAGTGGGGGCAACTGCCCACTTAGTGTTAACAAACGCCCCCGTTAAGGTCAAATGAGCACGATACTTTAAAACCAGCATTTTTAACCCAAAGGCTGTTAAGATTTATTATTCGTTTAAACACACAGTAGTTTAACCAAGGAGATACCCATGACTTTACTTATTAACGATCAAGCACCAAACTTTCAGGTAGATACGACACATGGCATGATTGATTTCCATGAGTGGATAGGCTCAAGCTGGGCGGTATTGTTTTCACATCCCAAAGATTTTACGCCAGTATGTACCACTGAACTGGGGTACTTGGCACAAATGCAACCTGAGTTTGAAAAGAGAAATACAAAAATTATAGGGTTAAGCATTGACCCAATTGATGACCATAAGCGGTGGCTGGACGATGTTGAAGAAGTGGGCAATACCGTAGTCAATTATCCAGTTATTGCTGACACCGAGCTAAAAGTAGCTAAGCTTTATAACATGTTCCCTTCGGATGAAACTGGGTCTGCCGAAGGTAGGACAGCCATGACTAATGCAACCGTGCGTTCTGTTTTTGTTATTGGCCCTGACAAAAATATCAAACTAATGATTATTTACCCCATGACAACTGGACGTAATTTTGATGAAATTCTGCGCGTTATTGACTCCATGCAACTGACCGCTGAACACAAGGTTGCCACCCCAGTAAACTGGAAACAAGGTGAAGACGTCATCATTGTTCCCTCTGTAAGTAATGAAGAAGCCGCAAAAATCTATCCTGATGGTTGGGACACAGTGAAGCCATATTTGAGAAAGGTCAAACAGCCAAGCTAACTAGACCTAACCCACAAAAGGCGCTTTGGAAAACTAAAAGCCTTAGGTGAGCAAGGTGGCTTGCCCATGCGTTTAGTTTTCTTAAAGTTACGATTGCAATTGAGAATGAGAATGGGATTAGCGTGAGGGTTGAGGTGGACACTTAAAGAACAAACCGTCTGATTAGCCCGGTGCAGGGTTTACTGTTGTTCGGGACTTCTCAATTTTGACTCACATAAGGAATAATAGGCATTGAATCAACTCACAGAGCAATCCATAGGCTGCCCATACTGTGGCGAAATCATTAACGTGCTTGTGGATCCATCTGACCTAGATCAACAGTATATTGAAGATTGCCAAGTGTGTTGTCAGCCAATCAATTTTAATGTTTCAGAGAGTTTAACTGGTGAGCTCTCAGTGCATGTTTATAGTGATGATGAAGCTTTCTAGAGCATTGCTAACGGCCTCGTAAAACTGGCAAAGGTTTTTTCTTATTGCACCTTTATTAACGCTTTATTGCACAAACTACCCGTTATACTTAACCAAAAACCAGACCCTTGATTGCCCTTTTGCACTCTTTCAAAGTCGTTATAAGGTCTCGATCATAGGCCCAAAGGAGCGGCTAAACGTACCTAAAGTAGGCGGCGTCAATCGTGCCTTAAGCTGCCTTATAAGGTGCATAACTAATGGCACTTGGACACTTATGAAATTGACAAAGCAAGCCCTATTACTTGCCACGTTATGGTTAAGTGGTTGTACTTTTTTACCTGAATCACAGCCTGATACGCACCAAAAATGTAATCTTTTTTTCCCCGAGTTAAAACTAAAGCTAGACACGCAAGCATTGCAACACATGAACAGCCCTTGTGTGGGCGAAGGTGATGCCGTGCTTGTGTGTTTAGCATTAATGGGGGTGGTGATTCCAGCTGGCTCTTTGGTCGTATCAGGCAGCATCGTCTTGAGCAGTAATACACTAAGATGGCTTGAATATCAGGGGCATTGCGATGAGGGTGTGATACAAAAAGCCCTACAAAAAATCAAAATGGCCGATTAAATCGGTAATGTTTAGTCATCGTGAAATATATGGTGACATATATAGTGAACCATGCAGTTATAGGCGTGTGGGTCTAAAAAGACTAAAGTGTGATCTAAAAAAAATTTTGGGGGTGTCCATGGTTATGGCGATTTTTGAGTGGGAAAAGCTCAGTGTGACGATTGACGCAACTCTTTGTCGGTATAAAGTCCATGTGTGAAGCCTAAGGTCAGGCCTAAGGCACGAAGACAACTAACTACCACATCAGCCTGCCTCATGACTGAAGTGCATATGCGCATCACGCACTAGGTATGAACATGATGAAGGGAGTGACTATAATCGAGTGACTATGATTGAGCATACTAATCCTCCCCTAACCCTTGGACGCTTTGCATACGAGTGGTTTTTCTGGGTTAACATTAAACACAAACTGCAAAGTGAGATTTTTCTGCGTGATTGGACAACAACTCTGACAAAAGGAGTAATGCATGATTGAAGCCATTTTTGTATCAAAAAAATCAAGGCAAGCACTGCAACAAACGCATGCGGTGCAAGTGGTTTTTGGATGGGGTATTACTGGAGACCGACATTTTAAAAAAGCCAACAAAAAGGGCCAAAATATTACCTTTATCGAAGCTGAAGCGGTGGATGAATATAACCAGCTGTTGGGTCAAGCAATCAGCCCTCAACAAACCCGCAGAAACGTGATTACTCGAGGCGTTGATCTGAATGCTCTGGTGGGCGTCGAATTTTCCATTGGTGGCGCAAAATTTAAAGGCGTGGAGCTATGCCAACCGTGCAGTGTTTTAGGTCGACTATTAGAGAATCAGTGGGTTTCAAGGAGTCAAGTCATCCAAGCCTTTTTAGGTCGTGGCGGACTCAGAGCAGATATAATTAGCAGTGGTGTCGTGGGCGTCGGTATGCCACTTATCATTAGTCTAGGTGCAGCAGTAAAAACGTCATCATAAAGCCGATTTGGAACTGCTTGAACGCGGCTGTTTAACGCAGCTTTTTATTCCGCTTTTATTTGAACTGTCATGGTGCTTTGCAGCCATCAGTTTATTGACTAATAAGCCCATAGTAGACTTGACCCGCTTTTTTACTGCGGTGCAATTTCCATGGTGAGGGTAAATCTAATTCCGCCAAGGGCTGAGCCTGCTCTACGTAAATCATGGCCCCGTGAGCGAGGCAATTACCAGTCAATAAGGCTTTGAGTATGTCTGGTACTAAGGCTAGGGCAAAAGGTGGGTCTAAAAAAACCACTTGGTACTGCCCCCCTTGTTCGGCGAAGGCTTCTGTGGCCTGATAATTTTTAAGCCAATCAAAACTGCTCTTTTGCTCCACTAACGTGGTTTGGTCTCCGGCTAAAGGCAACTGCTTTAAGTTGTCTTTTAGGCTAGTGGTCGCAATATTAGATAAGTCGACAAAAGTCACATGTTTGGCGCCCCGGGACAGTGCCTCTAGTCCTAAGGCGCCCGTGCCAGCAAATAAGTCTAGACACCTGGCGCCTACTACCGGGCCAGAAAGCCAATTAAATAGTGTTTCTCGCACCCTGTCTTGGGTTGGCCGAAGGCCAATGACCGTAGCAAATGGAATTTTTCTCCCACGCCACTCTCCACCAATAATACGTAAACTTTGGCGTCCAGCTTGGCCAATCGCCACCACCTTATCAAATTTAGCCCCACTTCCCACATGGCGCAACTTAGGCAAAGCACGAGATGAACGGGAACTGGGTTTGCGGGCCATAAACATACCTAAAAAGATCAATGTGTGGGGGCAATCAAGATGTCTATTCTAAGGTAATCCATTCATAAAAGAAGCATACCCAAGTAAAAGCTATGCTAAAATTTACCCTTATTCATGCGTAAACACCGAGACGTCTCCGATATCATGGCCCTGTTTAACTTATTTGGTAAAAACAAAAACACTGCTGAGGCACAAAAGACCTCGTTAGTAGAAGCACCCAAGCAACCCTTGCAGGCTTTAACTGACTCTGCAACCACCGGCAGTGATGCTAGTCAGCCCATGGAAACAAATACAGCCAATTCTGAGCCTAAACAGGGGTTTTTTGGCCGCATAAAAAGTGGCCTTAGCCGCACCCGCAGTAATTTAGGTGATGGCCTTGCCAGCCTATTTTTAGGTGCAAAACAGATTGATGAAGATTTGTTTGAAGAACTTGAAACCCAGTTATTAGTTGCAGATGTGGGCATAGAAGCCACTGCTAGCCTGCTTAAAAATCTGAGTGATCGAGTCGCTCGTAAAGATTTAACAGATCCCGCTGCGCTTTATAGTGCCCTCAAAGAAGAGCTTGCAGCATTGCTGCAGGGCAGCCAAGCTGCACTTGAAATTCCGCAGCAAGATAATCCTTTTGTGATCCTCATGGTCGGTGTGAACGGTGCAGGCAAGACAACAACAATTGGCAAGTTAAGTAAGCGCTTTCAAAGCCAAGGTAAAAGTGTCTTGCTAGCGGCTGGAGATACCTTTCGGGCGGCGGCGGTGGAGCAGTTACAAGAATGGGGCAGTCGCAACAATGTACCCGTTGTGGCACAACACACTGGGGCGGACAGCGCTTCAGTTATTTTTGATGCGGTCCAGTCTGCCCAAGCCAAAGGCATTGACGTGGTGATTGCAGACACCGCTGGTCGTTTACAAAATAAATCCCATCTCATGGATGAGTTAAGCAAGGTGGTGCGGGTCATGCAAAAGCTTGATGCTAACGCCCCCCATGAAGTTATGTTAGTACTTGATGCTGCCACGGGTCAAAATGCGATCAGTCAAGCTAGCCTGTTTGGTGCTGCAGTAGGGGTCACTGGAATCACCCTGACTAAGCTGGATGGCACTGCCAAAGGCGGGGTTATTTTTGCCATGGCACAACAACTCCAATTGCCTATCCGTTTTATTGGTGTGGGTGAGCAGGCAGATGATTTGCGGCCCTTCGAAGCCACTGAGTTTATTGATGCACTTTTCAGTGAAACGTCTCTGACTCAAGATAGTGCTCTATGATTCGTTTTGAGCAGGTTAACAAAAAGTACCATGACAAGAATGCATTAGTTAACACTAACTTTCATTTAAAGCGAGGTGATATGGCGTTTTTAACAGGCCATTCTGGCGCTGGTAAAAGCACATTATTAAAGCTCATCATGCTTATGGAGCGACCCTCCAGTGGCAAGGTTATTGTGGATCGGCAGGATTTAAGCCAACTTAAGCGTACACAAGTTCCAGCACATCGACGTAAAATTGGTCTTGTGTTTCAAAATCACCAGTTATTAATGGACTACTCTGTATTTGATAACGTGGCCTTACCTCTTAAAATTAGTGGTTACAATGAACGTGATTCAGGCCGGCGTGTGAGGGCTGCGTTAGATAAGGTAGGTTTGTTAGACAAAGAAAGACTGTTACCCCAAGTGCTCTCCAGTGGCGAGCAACAGCGAGTTGGCATAGCGCGTGCGATTGTTAATAAACCCAAGTTAATTTTGGCTGATGAGCCCACAGGTAACCTAGATCCTGCCCTATCAACTGAAATTATGCGTTTGTTTCAGCAGTTCAATCAGGTGGGGGTGAGCGTGCTTATTGCCAGCCATGATTTAGGACTAATCCAACGGTTACCCCACCCGGTGATCCAACTGGACCAAGGCCGCATTAGTGGCCCACCTTCGGTAATGAGGCAGTAAATATGGCCTTTTCAAAACCCCAAACTGCACAAAATGCTAGCCGCTCGCAACCTGAAAATCATAGCACCCGTTGGTTAAGAGAACACAAAGAGGTCGTGGTTAGTAGCTGGTGGCAGCTCTGGAAAACCCCGTTCACCAATCTATTAACTTGGCTGACGCTCGCCATCGCCTTAACCCTTCCCACTGCGTTATTGTTACTGTTGAGCCAAGCCCAACATTTGGGTCAGCAAGTCAACCAAAGTAATCACATCAGTCTGTTTTTGGCGCCTTACGTAAGCTTAGAACAAGGCCAGCTAATCACTAATAAACTCGTGTTACGGCGCGACATTGCCAAGGCGACTTATATTTCAGCAGAGCAAGCCTTGATTGACTTCAAAGCCAGTAGTGGGCTTGAGGATATTTTAACAAGCCTCACCGAAAATCCCATTCCGGCGACCATAATCATAGAACCCGCAGAGGCTTTCTTAGACAGCACAGCCATTGCTAAACTTGCACAACAACTAAGACAACAAGAGCAGATTGACCAAGTGCTCGTCGATATGGCCTGGCTAGATCGACTGCAAGCCTTATTAGAGACGAGTCAGCGCTTTACCTACAGTTTAGCCATATTACTGGCGCTTGGCGTGTTATTAGTCGTAGGTAATACCGTTCGTTTGCAGATAGAAAGTCGAAAACAGGAGATTTTGGTGATTAAACTCGTGGGTGGCACAGATGCCTACCTACGCCGCCCATTTTTATATGCTGGCTTTTGGGCTGGCTTGTTCGCCGCGCTTATTGCAGGAGTCATTTTGCAACTGGGAACGAGCTACTTGCAACCCTCCATCTTATTATTAGCGCAAAGCTACCAAAGTGATTGGCAACTGAAAGGGCTAAGTTGGATGGGGGGCTTAATACTCGTCATTACCAGCTGCGGATTATCAGTGCTAGGGGCGAGTTTAACGGTTGGACGCCAGTTACGCCTTATTGAACCCAAATAAGTATCAGTTATCGCTTAATCTGTGGCTTTACATAGCTTTACGGCGAAAAACTGAGTCTAAGTCTTGCACTGCCACTCATTGGGTCCTAAAATGGTATACATACTGTGCCCCTGACGCAAAAGTTAACATTAGTATAGACCGATGTAGACTGCTAACAAGACAAGATTTGGGCATTTGTCCACAACATGGCTGACACGGCCATTGTTAAGCAACTTATAGCAGTGGGCTCAAAGACGACGGAGATTTTTATGACTAAGTCATTATCAGCGATTGATGCATTAGCGCCAGGTCAAAGCCACGAAGCTTACCTGCAGACGATCAGCACCATTCCCATTCTTACCATTGAGCAAGAACGGGCCCTAGCTGAGCGCTTATATTATGAGAACGACTTAGACGCTGCTCGCCAGCTCGTTATGTCGCATCTCCGTTTTGTGGCTCATATTGCCAAAAGCTATTCAGGTTATGGTTTACCCATCGCAGACTTGGTGCAAGAAGGCAATGCAGGCTTGATGAAAGCGGTGAAACGATTTAACCCAGAAGTGGGTGTTCGGTTAGTGTCCTTTGCAGTGCATTGGATTAAAGCTGAAATGCACGAATACATTTTACGCAATTGGCGTATTGTTAAAGTAGCCACCACCAAAAGTCAGCGTAAGTTATTTTTTAACTTGCGTAGTGCGAAGAAAAAACTGGCCTGGTTAACCCATGATGAAGTGCAGTCTGTGGCAGCAGACCTAGGTGTTGATGCTAAGGTTGTGATGCAGATGGAAGGCCGCATGTCTGCTCATGACACGCCATTTGACGCCCCAGAAGGGGATGAAGACAGCGCTTACCAAGCCCCAGCTTATTATCTGGAAGATCACTCAGGAGATCCTGCAAGGCAGCTAGAGGCCAGCGATTGGGAACAAGATTCCAATACTCGATTAGCCACTGCTATGGGGGATCTGGACCCACGTAGCCGTGATATTTTACAGCAACGTTGGTTAAGCCACTCAAAAGCCACTTTACATAACTTAGCTGATCAATATCAGGTGTCTGCAGAGCGTATTCGCCAGCTAGAAAAGAATGCCATGAAGAAACTCAAAGCCGCCATGAGTGATGGAATGGAAGCCAATGGCAAAGGTGCTTTTGCTTATTAACAGGCTGTGAATCTGATCGATTGAAGTGTAAAAAAAACCCACCAAGTGTGGGTTTTTTAGATTTTAAGGTAACCAAAAGGTGGCTAAATGCTGCCAAACGTTATCCACTATAATGGGCTGTGCCGAGGGTGTTGGGTGCAGCCCATCAGCCTGCATTAAATCATCAATACCCGCCACATTGTGCAGCACAAAAGGCACCAAAGCCGTATCATATTGCTCTGCTAGCGTCTTGTATTGGGCAAAAAAAGGTACCGTATAACGGGCACCATAATTGGGTGGTAATTGAATGCCCATGACCGCAACTTGAGCCCCAGCAGCCAGACTTTGTTGAATCATAGTGGCTAGATTAGCACTGATATTAGCAATGGGGTAACCCCGTAAACCATCATTAGCACCCAGTTCCAATAGCACCCATTGTGGCTCAAACTGATCTAACAAGGCCGGCAAACGTCGCACGCCTCCTTGAGTCGTTTCTCCACTAACACTGGCATTAATAACCTGCCACTTTACATTTCCACTGCTAGCCCGCAATTTATTTTCCAGCAGGGCTGGCCACGCTTGTTCTAAGGGCATACCAAAGCCTGCACTCAAACTATCTCCCATCACCAATACTGTGTGTTTTTTGGCCCAACATACGGGCCCCAACAGCAGGCTGGCGATCGTGATCACATAGACTGTAAATATTTTGAAAAATTGCTGCATACCCTTCCCTTAGTGACCCCTCAGACGCCATAATAGGCGCCTTTTCGTTTGTTGAGTGACCTGCTATGCCTAATTCCACGCCGTTTTTGGCGGCCCGCAACGTCAGTCAGATTGTGGCTAACCCGCAGGCCACGCAAGCTGATGACCTGCACATCCTAGACGATGTCAATTTTACCATAGAAGCAGGTGAATCGGTGGCCATCGTTGGCGCATCGGGCTCGGGTAAAACCACTTTGTTGGGCATGATGGCGGGGCTTGACAGCCCCAGCCATGGCCAGCTATTTTTAGCTAATAAAGACCTGACCAAGTTAGATGAGGAAGGGAGGGCCGAACTGCGAAAACATCAGGTGTCGTTTATATTCCAAAAGTTCCAACTACTGCCCAGCCTCACAGCCATAGAAAACATCATGTTACCTTTAGAAGTGAAAGGTAGCAGTGATGCCAACACTCTAGCAACACAATATTTAAACCATGTGGGACTGGCCCAACGGGGTCACCATTACCCCAATCAACTTTCAGGTGGAGAACAACAGCGCGTTGCGATTGCACGCGCCTTTGCCGCTCAAGCGCCAATTTTGTTTGCCGATGAACCTACTGGCAACCTAGACACTCAAACGGGTGATCATATTGTTGAGTTATTATTTGAACTCAACCAACAACATCACACCACACTGGTGCTAGTCACGCATGATTTGAACTTAGCACAACGCTGTCAAAGACGTCTAACACTTAACGCTGGACAGCTAACGGAGCGGCTTGATGCTTAAATTAGCTGCACGCCTCGCATGGCGAGATTGGCGTGGTGGTGAATTATCTTTGTTGTTTGTGGCTTTGATACTCGCCATTACCAGTGTCACCAGCATTAGTTTATTTACCCATCAAGTGAAGCAATCCATGGTGGCCCAAGGCGCCAACCTCATTGCTGCCGACTTACGCCTGACCGGCAGCCAACCGATCTCTGAAGATTGGCGCACTAAGGCTGACAATTTGTCCTTACAACAGGCCCAAGTGAGCCAGTTTCAAGCCATGGTATTTGCTCAAGAAGGAATGCAATTAGCCAGCATTAAAGCCGTCTCAGACAGCTACCCACTCAGGGGTGAACTTAGTGTGGGCGCAGCCGCATTCGACTTAGGCACCGTGATTGCGCAAGGCCCAAAAAGAGGCGAGATATGGCCTGATTCCCGTTTGTTATCGAGTCTTAATGCGCGTTTAAATGACACTATCGATGTGGGTCAACTGAGCCTTAAAATTAGTCATATCCTCATCACCGAGCCAGACCAAGCCAGTGGCTTTTCAAGCTTCGCCCCAAGGGCCATGATGCACTTGCAAGATTTAGCGGCAACTGCAGCAGTGCAGACGGGAAGTCGGATAAAACACCGCTGGTTATTGGCGGGGCAAGCGGATGCATTAACTGGTCTGCAAGCTTCCATCACGCCATTGCTTGCACCCGGGCAAAAGTGGCAATCCCCGAATGATGGTAATGCCAACGTCGCCGCTACCTTAGATAAAGCCGAACAATTTTTATTGCTAGCAGGTTCTTTGGCGGTGGTATTAGCTGGCGTGGCATTGTCTTTGTCAGCCCGTCGCTATAGCCTAAGGCAAGCCAAACACGTAGCCTTGCTAAAGTGTCTCGGTCTTAAGCCAAAGCAATTACGCCTTCTGTACTTCAGCCAAATGATATTGTTAGCTTTGTTAGCTTTGTTGATTAGCCTGCCCCTGGCTTGGGGGTTATACCAAGCTTTGTTGTGGGTGGTGGCTGACTATATTCAAGGCGCATCACTGGTGCCTCCTTTTGAGCCTTTTTTATTAGGGGCTGGCACTGGCACCTTATGTTTATTGGCCTTTGTATTGCCACCCATGTTGGCGCTAGCCAAAGTCGCACCTGCTGAAGTACTGCGCCAATCTTCCAGCCAAAGCAAAACCAACAAAACTCATTTAGCCATTGGCTTTAGTGCTGTCATTGCTTTGGTTTACTGGCACAGCCAGTCCGTATTAATTAGTGGCGCCCTTATTATTGGCGTGGCTATTATTCTGCTATTGTTGGCTCTGTTAGCCAGCCAGCTCATTAAAGCGGGCAACAAAATCCGCCCCTATCTCAGTCAAGGTGGCAAAATTGGCCTGGCCAACTTAGCGCGTAGAAAGCATCAAAACAGCCTACAGGTGGCTATTTTTGGATTAGCATTAATGCTTCTATTTAGTTTGATCTCGGTGCGTAGCTTTCTGATTAACGATTGGCAGCAGCAGTTAAAGCAAGACACACCCAACCTATTTTTATTCAACATTTATCAACAGCAACGGCAATCTTTACTCGACTCTATGGAAGAGCAAGGGTTAACCACTCAAGCCTTAACGTTTTTCCCTATTGCACGAGCCAGACTCACAGAGCCCAAGCTGCAGAGCCGACGTGGTTCAAGAGAATTAAACCTCACTTGGAGCCCAGACTTGCCCATTGGTAATCGCATTAGTGGGGGTCAATGGTGGAACGATGGGGCAACTGGACTGGAAGTTTCAGTAGAATCTGACTATGCGAGAGATATGGGTTTAAGTTTGGGTCAGGAACTCACCTTTAACATTGCAGGTATCGAGAAAAAAGCGGTTTTAAGTAACCTTAGAGACGTCGATTGGAGCAGCATGCAGCCCAATTTCTTTTTTGTCTTCTCTGAGCCTTTGGTGGAGGCCAATAGTGCTAGTTACATGGCGAGTGTGTATATTGCCCCCGCAGACCGTCCCAAGCTAGGCCCTTTGTTGCGCCAACAACCCACCATATCTATGCTTGATGTTGATCAAATTTTACAACAAGTGCAAAGGGTAGTCGCCCAACTCTCCCTTGCGGTGGAGAGTATTTTAGTCATGGTGCTTGGAGCAGGGGTATTAGTCTTAGTGGCTAGCATTCAAGCCAGTATCGACGAACGCCGCCATGAAAGTGCTATTTTACGAACTTTAGGGGCCAGCAAAGCCCTTATTCGACGCATTTTATGGGTCGAGTACGCCAGTCTCGGCTTTGTTGCAGGACTCATAGCTGGTTTGGGAGCCGAAGCTTTGGTCGCCGTGCTACAGCAGCAATTGTTTCAAATGCCCATGCAATTTCACTGGCCCCTATGGGTCCTGACGCCCTTCACTGGCATGATCATCATCGGTGCCTGTGGCTGGTGGTTTAACCGCACGGTGGTCACTGCGCCCCCCTTAAGAACATTGCAGCAAACATAAGGCCTAATTTTCACACTAATGCTAAATATACGCGCCTACAGGGGCTTTAAATGTCACCCAAGGCAAGAAAATACTTTACAATAGCGTCATAAAAATTGGGTCTATTGGGAAAACTAAAGTGTCGGTGGTACTAACTTATTGTTTGAAATTTTTGCCTTTTCTGAGCTGGGCGAAGAACACCACTGCAGACAGCGCAAGACAAGATGCCATGGCTGGTCTCACTGGGGCAATTATTGTTTTACCACAGGGTGTTGCCTATGCCTTAATTGCCGGTTTACCACCAGAATATGGTTTATATGCCGCCATTGTGCCCGCAATTATTGCAGCCTTATTTGGCTCATCTTGGCATCTTATTTCGGGCCCCACAGCGGCCTTGTCGATTGTGGTCTTCACCACCATTAGCCCATTGGCTGAAATAGGCTCTGCCAATTACATTGCTTTAGCCCTAAGCCTGACCTTAATGGCAGGTTTATTTCAGCTACTTTTGTCTTTAGCACGCATGGGCACCTTGGTTAACTTTGTGTCTCACTCAGTAGTGGTGGGTTTCACATCAGGGGCAGCGGTAGTGATTGCCACCAGCCAAATTAAAAATGCCCTAGGCCTAGAACTGGAAGCGAGTGGTAACTTCATTCTTAACTGGATTACGGTCAGCAAAAATATTGCCAGCACCCATTGGCCTAGCTTAGTCATTGCCCTCATCACTTTGACCACGATGATCCTCATCAAACGCTGGCGCAGGCAATGGCCTAACATGTTAATCGCCATGATCATAGGCAGTATAGCCACCCAGCTATTGCTACTATCTCCTTGGCAGGCGGCTACACAGATTGCTTTAGTGGGGGAAATTCCATCACAACTACCACCTTTGTCCATGCCTGTAATGAACTGGGATGTGCTCCGAGAACTGGCCCCAGGGGCCATGGCTTTGGGCCTTTTGGGGTTGGTGGAAGCCGTGTCTATCGCCCGTTCTGTGGCCACTCGGTCAGGCCAACGCATTAATGGTAATCAAGAATTCATTGGTCAATCCTTGTCTAATATTATTGGCAGCTTCACCTCTAGCTATGCCACTTCTGGGTCGTTCACCCGCACTGGTGTGAATTATGAAGCAGGTGCTAGCAGCCCCTTAGCCGCCCTATTTGCGGCTATTTTTCTAGCTTTAATTGTGCTGCTTTTAGCGCCTTTTGCGGCTTACATTACCCTGCCAAGTATGGCTGCTATCTTACTCATCGTGGCATGGAATCTGATTGATTGGCACCATATTCAGGTCATCTATCGAGCGGGTAAAACCGAATCGACAGTCTTTGGCGTGACCTTTGGGGCCACCTTGTTATTACCCATGGAATTTGCCATTTACCTTGGCGTACTTTTGTCATTGGTGCTTTATTTACGCCGCACCTCAAAGCCTAAAATTACGGCTTTAGCCCGCAGCCACCATGCCAAACAACTGGTGCCGGCCCAACGCTCTAACTTGCCAGAATGTGAGGCCCTAAAGATCATCCGCATTGATGGTTCGATCTTTTTTGGGGCGGTGGACTATGTACAATCGGCGCTTATGGTGATCCCCCAAAAACATGTATTGATTGTGGCCAGTGGCATTAATTTTATGGATTTAGCGGGCACTGCGTTACTGGCTAACGAAGCCAAGCGTTTAAATGCCCTCGGTGGTGGCTTGTACCTGTGCAATACCAATGGCAGCGTGATTAAGCCCATTATCCGCAATGGCCATTTGAGCGCGATTGGAAAGCGCCATTTTTTCGCCACCAAAGCCTTGGCCTTAAGTGGCATTGATGACATTTTACACGGCCACACCTGTGCTGGCTGCACGCCCTAAAACTAGGCTTTTATTTGTCTAAAAAAGAGCAGGCTACATACCCTAAGCAGCTGCTTCTATATTAGTCTATAAGTTATGAGTTTGGCTTACTTCTGTCATTATTTTTAGGCACAAAAAAACCCGCGCTAGGCGGGTTTTTTTAACTCGAATACTGCAACACCACTTACTTGGTAGTGCGGGCACCAAAGCGCTTATTAAAGCGATCAATACGGCCGCCAACATCGATGTTTTTCTGCTTGCCTGTGTAGAATGGATGGCATGCTGAACAGGTGTCAATGTGCATGTCTTTGCACAATGTTGAACGCGTTTCTACCACGTTACCACATGAACACGTGGCCTTAATGGCTTCGTACTTAGGATGAATATCTTTTTGCATGGAAAATAACCTCAGGGTTATGGCGCCGCCACTTGATCTATTGCCAAGCACCGCACCGAACAGAGACCTTAAAAGATCTCGTTTAACTTGGCGCACCATTTGGTGGTAAGCCAAAAATAGAGGCAGAATTTTACCAGACATCAACGGATTAGCAAGTCTTTTTCCTCACATGAGTTTTACAATGCACCAAATACCTTGTTTATGTGGGTAAAGCACCACAAAACTAAACACTTTGGTGTAGGATAAGCGCCTAACCCACTTGTCTTTAGCAATCAACTTTTAGTGCCTATGTATTTACAAATCGCCATCGCTACTGGCCTGCGCCAAGAGTTTACCTACCTAGCGCCCGACCCAAGTAAAAGCTCACACCAACCAAAAATTGGCTTACGTGTGCGAGTGTCTTTTGGCCGCAGTGAAAGGGTGGGACTTATTGTTGGCATTAAACAAACCACAGACCTAGACCTTAGCAAGCTCAAGCCCATTATTGAACTATTAGATGATACGCCATTGTTGTCGCCAGAGCTTTGGCAACTGGGATTATGGGCCGCTGATTATTACCAATATCCATTGGGTGATGCGCTCATGCACCTGTTGCCTGCGAAACTAAGACAACCTCTACCCAATCAACTGATTCAATTTAATTGGAAGATCGCTACTGTAGAAGCCGAATTTGGTAGGGCTAAAAAACAGCAGGCTTTGTGGCAACAAGTTAACACCTTAGCCCCTGAATTCAATCTCAGTCAACTGCAAAACATGGGCATTAAACCCAGCCAACTCAAACCTTTTTTGGATAAGCTGTGGCTCACCACCAGCTACCCTAAGTCACAAGAAGTGACTTTAAAGCTAGCTCAAAAGGCCTTAGACCTTAACCTTGAACAAGTCCAAATTGTTGAGCATTTAGCGAGGGTAAAAGGCACGTTTAGCTGTAATTTACTCAATGGTGTTACGGGTAGTGGCAAGACAGAGGTGTATTTACATGCGATTGCGCATCAATTGCAGGCCAGTAAACGGATCTTATTATTGGTACCCGAAATTGGCCTGACACCACAGCTGCTGCAACGGTTACAAGCGCGCTTTGATAATCGCGTACTGGCATTGCACTCAGGCCTTACAGAACACCAAAGACTGAACGCTTGGCAACAAGCTGGACTGGGGCAAGCTGACATCGTTATTGGCACCCGCTCCGCCCTATTTACCCCCATTCCCAATTTAGGCCTCATTATTATTGATGAAGAACACGATCAAGCCTATAAACAGCAAGAAGGTTTTCGCTATCATGGTCGCGATCTAGCCATAAAACGGGCGGCTGACGCCAACATTCCAATTGTACTGGGCTCCGCAACGCCATCACTAGAAAGTTTGGCAAACGTTAGCCGTGGCCGATTTACTCAATGGTTGTTGACACAACGAGCAGGTTCAGCCAATAGTCAAAGTTATCAGGTCATCGATTTACGCAACCAACCCCAGCAAGCAGGGATATCGGAACAGTTGCAGGGCATGATTCAAATCCAGCTCGATCTGGATCATCAAGTCTTACTCATGCTCAATCGGCGGGGTTTTGCTCCAAGTCTGCAATGCCAAACGTGTGGCGCAACGGCCCAGTGCCCCGCCTGTGATGCCAATATGACCTTACATCGGCGACCGCCAAGGCTGCATTGCCATCATTGTGAGCACCAACAACCCGTGCACTTGCATTGCCCCCAATGTCAGAGTCATCAGTTAAAACCTTTGGGGCAAGGCACCGAGCGCACAGAAGAGCAGCTTAATTCCCTCTTTCCCGATACTCCCGTGCATCGCATAGACCGTGACACGACCCGTAAAAAAGGCAGTTTAGAAAACATGTTAGAGCAAGTGCATAGTGGTGCACCTTGTTTACTCGTGGGTACCCAGATGTTGGCTAAGGGTCATCATTTCCCTAATGTGACCTTGGCTGCTATTTTGGATGCTGATGCTAGTTTGTTTAGTAGTGATTTTCGTGGCCCAGAAAAACTTGCTCAACTACTTGTGCAAACTGCAGGTCGTGCTGGCCGCGATCAAATACCGGGGACAGCAGTCATTCAAACCTACCAAGCAGACCATCCTACTATTGAGATTCTTGTCACTCAGGGTTATAACGCCTTTGCCGCACAAGAACTCACTCGCCGTCAACAAAGTGGTTTACCTCCAGCGGGCCATATGGCCCTGTTTCATGCTCAGGCCAAAGATGCAACGCAGGCCTTTGCGCTACTCAATTGGTTAAGTCAGCAAATACAAAATCCAGTGCTAGCGCCCCTAACTAAGGCTTTGCTTATGTTTGGCCCTATGCCGGCCTTTATGGCTCGCAAAGCCAATTATTATCGAGCTCAATTACAACTTCAGCACCCTAACCGCAGCCAATTGCAGCAGTTATTGCAGCAATTGTGCAACTTATTAGATCAACATCCAGCGGCTCGTAAAATACGCTGGAGCCTAGACATAGACCCACAAGAACTGGGATAATTAAGCGGTTCCTCCAAACCTTTGTTACCGTCCGATCTGCGGACCACATTTAATCCCTTTAGAAGCCAAAACACCGTCATGAAGCAACACATTGCAGACCTTATTCACCAAGCCATCGATGCCCTTAAAACAGCGGGAGAGTTCGATTCTGACCTTGTCGCCCATGTTCAAATAGACAATACCCGCGACAAACAACATGGTGACCTTGCCTGCAACGTGGCGCTCACTTTGGCTAAGGTAGCGCGGCGTAAGCCTCGCGACATTGCTCTACTCATCTGCCAGCACTTGCCTCAATCAGACTCAGTGACTAAAACCGAAATCGCTGGCCCTGGCTTTATTAACTTTTTTATCAGCCAAGATGCCACTCAAGCGGTGATTGGCAGAGTGCTTAGCGAAGCCGAAAAATTTGGCCGCAATCACAGTGGTGCAGGCCATAAAGTACAAGTGGAGTTTGTGTCTGCTAATCCTACCGGACCTTTGCATGTTGGCCATGGCCGGGGTGCAGCCTATGGCGCCAGCCTTTCTAACTTGCTAGAAACCGCTGGCTTCCAGGTGGAAAGAGAATATTACGTTAACGATGCGGGCCGCCAAATGGACATTTTGGCGGCCAGTGTGTGGCTTCGTTATCTGCAATTAGCGGGTACAGAAGTTGTTTTTCCTAGTAATGGTTATCAAGGTGATTATGTTAATGACATCGCTCAACAATTGCACCAGCAAGCAGGTGATCGACTCAAGCACAGTACCACGGCGGTCATGGCAGACCTTCACGCCGATGCGCCTGCAGGTGATAAAGAGAAGCACGTTGATGATTTAATTGTGCGCGCTAAAAGCTTATTAGGTGAAGCAGATTATGACCTAGTGTTTGATGCTGGTCTAAACTCTATTCGAGATGACATTAAGCATGACTTGCACGGCTTTGGGGTGGACTTTGACCAGTGGTTTTCGGAACGTAGCCTAGGCCAGAACGACCAGATCAACCGGGCGATTACTAAGCTACAAGAAAAAGGCCATGTGTATGAAGATGGTGGGGCCTTATGGTTCCGGTCAACTGAGTTTGGTGACGACAAAGACCGCGTGGTTAAACGTGACAATGGTCAAACCACCTATTTTGCCTCTGATATTGCCTATCATTTGAATAAATTTGAGCGCGGTATGGATACGGTTATTAACGTGTGGGGGGCCGATCATCATGGCTACATCACTCGGGTCAAGGCGGCTCTTCAAGCCCTTGGCATAGCCCCAGACCGCTTAGTGGTCAAATTGGTGCAATTTGCTATTTTATATCGGGGTCAAGAACGGGTACCAATGTCCACCCGCAGCGGTTCTTTTGTGACCCTCAGAGCACTGCGGGAAGAGGTTGGAAAAGATGCCTCTCGCTTTTTTTATGTGACTCGTAAAGCTGAACAACATATGGATTTTGACTTAGAACTGGCTAAGTCAGAGAGTAAAGACAACCCGGTCTATTACATACAGTATGCCCATGCTCGCATCTGCACCTTGATCAGAAAACTAGCAGATAAGAATATGGCGTGGGATTCAAACATGGGTCTTGAGCAACTGGAGCGACTTAGCGAAGCGACAGAAATAGCCCTAATGCAGCAGATTGAACTCTACCCTGAAGTCATCGCTCATGCGGCAAAGAACCACGAGCCCCATCAAGTTGCGCATTACCTTAAAGATCTGGCTGGTAATTTCCACAGCTATTACAATGCCCACCGCATGGTGATTGATGATGCTCAATTACGCAATGCGCGGATGTGCCTGTGTATGGCGGCACGCCAAGTTATAGACAACGGCTTAGGCCTATTGGGTGTTGACGCACCGGAGCAGATGTAAGTATGGCTCGCCAAGATTACGCTCGACGTAAACCTAAGAAACAACAGCGTAAACCTGCCGTTTCACGGTGGGTAATGATCTTTACCTTAGGGGTCAGCATCGCTTTTTTAGTGGGCCTATGGCTTCTTTCGCAACAGCCTGACGACACCAATGCCAGCGCCATTGTGACTGAAAAAACCAAGCCTACTGAAACGGTTAAATTAGTACCCAAAAAGACCGACAAAGGGCAGGCCAACAAAGATACGAGCGCAACCAAAGGTAGCTTTGATTTTTATACCTTACTTCCAGACAGTAAAGTCACTCCAGAGCAAGTGGAAGCCTATGTCTCTACCCCAAAAGATCCCAAGAAGAAGACTAACGTCATATTGCAGGCCGGCTCTTTTCGCAAACAGGCTGATGCGAATCGACTTAGGGCTCAATTAATTCTCATTAATATGAGTAATGTGGTCGCCGAAAAAACAGTGTCGAGTAACGGTTCTGTCTGGTACCGGGTCCGCATCGGGCCATTCAGTAACCGGTCTACCCTTAATAAAGCTGAAGATATTCTTGCTCAGCAGGGCATTGAATCTATTCGTATTAATAAAACCACTAACTAGTCCAGAGTTGAAGCCATTTGCGCTTGAATTCTAGTGTCTTGACCCCATTCTAAGAGGGTCAGTCTTAGACGAGTGGTCTAAGCTTTACAACTTAGTAGGAACAAAGCATGACTACCATAGTATCAGTACGCCGCGGCAATCAAGTGGTGTTGGGTGGTGACGGTCAAGTCTCCTTAGGCAATACCGTCATGAAAGGTAACGCTCGTAAAGTTCGACGCTTGTACCACGACAAGGTCATTGCAGGTTTTGCTGGGGGCACTGCAGATGCTTTTACCCTATTCGAACGTTTTGAAAGCCAGTTAGAAAAGCACCATGGTCAACTTGTGCGTTCAGCGGTAGAACTCGCCAAAGAGTGGCGCAGTGATCGCGCATTGCGAAAGCTGGAAGCAATGTTAGTGGTTGCCAATGAAGAAGCCTCACTCATTATCAGTGGCACGGGTGACGTCATAGAACCAGAGCATGGACTTATTGCTATAGGTTCAGGTGGTAATTTTGCCCAAGCTGCTGCCCTAGCTCTGCTGGATAACACGGACCTTTCAGCCCAAGACATCGTTAGTAAAAGCCTCGATATAGCGGCTAAAATTTGTGTTTTTACCAACCACCAAACGACCATTGAAACTATTGACCTAACGGCTCAAGCTAAAAAATAAGGCTGAATCATGTCTCAACTGACCCCTGCTGAAATTGTCAGCCAACTCGACAACCACATTATCGGCCAAGATGCGGCCAAACGTGCAGTCGCAATTGCACTGCGCAATCGCTGGCGCAGAATGCAGCTCGAACCCAATATGCGTGCTGAAATTGCCCCTAAAAACATTATGATGATTGGTCCTACGGGAGTAGGTAAAACTGAGATTGCACGACGTTTAGCTAAATTATCTAACGCACCTTTTATTAAAATTGAAGCCACTAAATTCACCGAAGTGGGTTATGTAGGACGTGATGTAGAATCTATTATTCGTGATCTCATGGAAACGGCAATGAAGATGCTGCGTGAGGATGCGATTACTAAAGTAGCCAACCAAGCGGCAGACCGTGCAGAAGACCGCATTTTAGACGTGCTTCTGCCGCCTGCTAGAGGTGCAGATGGAACAGCAGACGCGAAGGAGTCTGGTACGCGTCAGGTATTCCGTAAGAAGCTCAGGGAAGGATTGCTAGACGATAAAGAAATTGATATCGAAGTGTCTAGTACACCCGTGGGCGTTGAGATCATGGCACCTCCTGGTATGGAAGACATGACTAATCAACTGCAAGGTTTGTTTGCCAATATGGGCAAAGACAAGAAACAAACCAAAAAGATGAGCATTGGGGACGCCCTTAAACAGCTTCAAGATGAGGAGGCTGCAGGTCTGGTTAAAGAAGAAGACCTGAAACAACGTGCATTAGACGCCGTAGAGCAAAATGGCATTGTGTTTTTAGATGAAATTGACAAGATTGCCAAAAAACAAGAAGGCGGCAGTGGCGACGTCTCCCGTGAAGGTGTGCAGCGTGATTTGTTGCCACTCATCGAAGGCTGCACTGTCACCACTAAATACGGCATGGTGAAAACTGACCACATTCTGTTCATTACGTCAGGTGCATTCCATGTGGCTAAGCCTTCAGATCTTATTCCAGAGTTACAAGGCCGATTACCCATTCGGGTAGAGCTAAACGCCCTGCGTCCAGAGGACTTTGCTCGCATTCTTACGGAGCCTAATTATTCACTCACACAGCAATATATTGCACTTTTGGGTGTCGAAGGGGTTGATCTTGAATTTACTAAGGACGGCGTTAAGCGTATTGCAGAACTCGCCTATGAGGTTAATGAGAGTACCGAAAACATTGGTGCACGACGTTTACATACCCTTTTAGAACGACTGCTAGAGGACCTGTCATTCACTGCGAGTCAAGCGGCCGGAGCTAAAGTGGTGATTAACCAAACGTACGTTGATCATAATTTAGAAGACCTAGTCAAAGACCAGGATTTGAGTCGCTACATTTTATAACTTAGCCCCTGTCATTGGCATGGTGGCGTTCTTAACCGACGGTGTACCTAACCAAAGTAGCGGTCTAGTTGTTTATTGACCTCTGCTTCAATCTGGCCCTTCATGGGCGTCAACATCATGCCAAGGGTCAGCTCAACATCCACCACGCCTTGTGATAACACCAACGACCCTTTAACTCCCTGGCGCTCAAGGGCTAAAACATCACCTTTCCAAACGCCCTTTACACCTAACTTAGTTTCTAACTTTGCGGCAAAGGTGCGCGTGACTTTGCGAGCGTCTTCCATGCTATGCTGGTGGGGATAGGACACGTGTATGCTGGCCATGGAGATTCCGTAAACAAGGGATATTAGCGCCCTATGTTAATCGTGCGTACATTGATAAACAAGGGAGTAACGCCGAGGTTTGCATGTATTATTTTCTTTATACCTAATTACTAGTACTGTATAACTTTTTAGTATTAGACACTGCGGTGGAAGTTGGTACTATCTCTTCAGCGCAAATAAAAATAATAAGCGCAATAAGAAAAAAAGATACCCTTTGGCTTAACAATAAAAATAACCAAGCCTCAGAAAGCAGCTCGATGAGCTGCTTTTTTTATGCCTAAGATTTAGTCATACAGCTAGCTAACTGGGCCCAATAAGCTCTTTTAACTTGCGCACTCTTGAGTGACTACCCATTCAGATAAGCTTAATAAGCGCGCTTTTAGCTGGTCGTATTCTTCCTGAGCTGCTTTAGAGTCGCTGCTGCCATCAACCAAAAATAAAACTGGCCAATAAAGCACTCCTCCAACAAATTCTAAGCGCTCCATGTCGGCATCTTCATCTCTAACATCTGCAATGTCATGCATCTGGCTAGTAATACGTCGGGCCTCAGAATAAAGCTGATCACAACTGAATTGGTCGTAGGCGGCAGTAAAACTAGGCACGCTGGACTCTGGAACCGCACTCGTTGGCGCATTAGTGCAAGCTGCAGCTAAGCTGGCTAAGATTAATAATTTAAATTGTTTCACATTAGTTCCTCTGCGTTGATTTAAACTAACAGAACTTAAGCCAAGCTGAAAGCGCCACTAATTATTTATGCGTAATAAAAAGCCGGCATTTAAGCCGGCTTTTTATTACCCTTAGCTGAATTTACTTAGGCGCGCGTTTGCGTGCATTTTCTGTCAGTAAACGCTTACGCAGACGAATGAAGTTAGGGGTCACTTCGACTAACTCATCGTCTTCAATAAACTCAAGCGCTTGCTCCAAAGAGAAACGGATTGGCGGACTCAGCACAATGTTTTCATCTGTTCCTGCCGCACGGATGTTGGTCAGTTGCTTACCCTTGGTAGGGTTAACAGCCAAATCATTACCACGACTGTGCACGCCGATAAGCATCCCTTCGTATACATCAATGTTAGGTTCAACCATCAGGCGGCCCCGAGTTTGTAGGTTAAACAAAGCGAAGGCTAAGATTTTACCTTTTACCATGGAAACTAAAACACCATTTTGACGCTCAGCCAAGGCACCCTGCTTTACTTCACCATAGTGATCAAACACAGACGTCATGACACCACTACCAGAGGTTAGGGTTAAGAACTGACCACGAAAGCCAATTAAACCTCGAGAAGGGATAATAAATTCTAGTCGGGTACGGCCTTTGCCATCTGGCTCCATGTTAGTCATGTCTGCCTTACGGCGGCCCATTTCTTCCATCAAAGAACCCTGATGTTGGTCTTCACAGTCGATTAGTACGGCTTCGTATGGCTCCATCATCACGCCATCAACTTCTTTCTCGATCACCTGAGGACGACCCACACCCACTTCAAAGCCTTCGCGACGCATGCTTTCAATCAGCACAGAAAGGTGCAACTCACCCCGTCCTGAAACCACAAAGCGGTCAGGTGTGTCCCCTTGTTCGACTCGCAAGGCCACATTATGTATCAACTCACGATCTAAGCGGTCTCGAATATTACGACTGGTGACAAACTTACCGTCTAAACCTGCAAATGGTGAATCATTGACCTGAAAGGTCATGGACACGGTCGGCTCATCAATGCTTAAGGCAGGCAACGCTTCAACGTGGTCTGGATGACATATGGTGTCAGAAATGTTTAAGCCATCAATACCCGTGACACACACAATATCACCCGCCTTCGCTGTGGGTACATCAATGCGATCAAGGCCCATGTAGCTCATCACATTTTGTAGCTTAGCGGCACGCTGCTTACCATCTGCCCCTACAACCCTAATCTGTTGGCCTACTTTCATGCTGCCACGCTTAATACGGCCTACACCAATAACCCCAACATAGCTCGAATAATCTAAGGCAGAGATTTGCATCTGCAAGGGCCCCTCAAGATCAACATCTGGCGCTTTAACATGCTCAACTAAAGCTTCAAACAGCGGATCCATGTTTTCTGACATGTTATCTGGCGATGGACCTGCAATGCCGTTTATAGCTGACGTGTACATGACAGGAAAATCTAACTGCTCATCTGTCGCACCTAATGAGTCGAATAGATCAAAAACTTGATCCATAACCCAATCAGGCCTTGCTCCTGGACGGTCAATCTTGTTAATCACTACAATGGGGCTCAGGCCTTGTTGAAACGCCTTTTGAGTTACAAAACGTGTTTGTGGCATTGGGCCATCTACGGCATCAACTAATAACAATACACAATCCACCATGGATAGAACTCGTTCTACCTCACCACCAAAGTCAGCGTGTCCTGGCGTGTCTACAATATTGATATGGTAGCCGTTCCAGCTCACAGCCGTGTTTTTTGCCAGAATAGTGATGCCGCGCTCTTTCTCCTGGTCATTGGAGTCCATCAGTCGCTCGGAGCCGACATCTTTGCGGTCGAGAGTCCCGGACTGACTTAGGAGTTTATCAACCAGAGTCGTCTTGCCGTGGTCAACGTGGGCGATGATTGCGATATTCCGCAGATTTTCAATGGACATGAGGGGTACCAGTAGGCGCAAAAGGACGCGATTATAGTGTAATTTTCAGAAACTGCTATGGATCTTTTTGCTATTGGTTTTAGCTGAGTTGATCAAATAGTGGATTCTTCTTCGCTAATTAAAGTGCGTTCGATCAGCATTCGGGTAATGGCAGTAGCCGGAGAGGGTGGGGCGAGCAAATTTCCCTGTAGCAGTGGGCAGCCAGTGTCGAGCAATAGATGCTGAATCTCGGGGTCTTCAACGCAGGGCGCAATACATTTCAGTCCCACTGATTTGGCTAGCTCGATAAGCCCTTTAACTAAGTTCCATGAACTCTCCATGTACGGGCACTCGGCCATCAGCTTGTGCGAAATACGAATTGTGTCGACTTCAAATTCGCGTAGCTTCTGAATCGGCAGGCTCTGATAGCCGACGTTGTCGACCACAAATCCGATGCCTAGCGCTCGGAGGCTGTTGATCTGCAATGTTAATGGGTTGTGTATTTTTGGCAGGGTTTCGGTGTGAATGTTAAAGATTAAGTTATGCGGATTGATGGCGTATTTCTTTAGCAGAGATTCAACAGTGGCGGTAAATGAGGGATGCTCCATTTCGCGCAGGCTGAGAGTGAAATAGACTTGCTGATCATCTCGCCAAATGCCCTGCCCCCGCCAAAGGTCAATCTGCTGGCAGATCTGCTCAAGCACTGCTATCGAGATATCGACAATCATCGATCCGGAATCGAGCAGTGTGATAATTTCACTGGCGGTGATTAGTTCATTGTTTGGATTTTTCCAGCGCAAAAATACCTGCAGACCGCTGATCAGATTGCTGCGGGTATCGAGTATCGGCTGATAATAGGGCAAAAAGGATTTGCTTTTGCTCTTGTCGCGCAGCTGCTCCAGCAGAGCGGTCTGAGTTTGCAGCTCGGAAGGTAATTTTTGGTTATGGAAATAATAGTTGGATTTGCCTTCGCGCTTGATTGTGTAAAGCGCTTTGTCAGCCTGCTGCAAAATGGCGTCGCCGTCACAACTGGCGTCATTAAATAACACGATTCCGATACTGCAGCTGATACGGAATTTCTCATCTTTGATAATGAAAGGCTCGCGAGCAGCGTCAATAATCTTCTCGGCGACCTGCGAGATTCGCAGCCGTGCGGGCTCCTCTTCCCTGCTCAGATTTTCCAGTAGCACGACAAATTCGTCACCTCCAAGGCGCGCTACTGCTTCTTCAGTGCGAATAATTTTGCGCAATCGCTGTGCAAAAAGCGTCAGTGCCAGGTCGCCGTAATGGTGTCCTCTGGTGTCGTTTATTTCCTTGAAGTGATCAAGGTCGATAAATAGC
>DDCR01000091.1 GCA_002335115.1 Oceanospirillaceae bacterium UBA2001 | reverse complement strand
CTTACTGATGAACAGATGCAAGCCGCTGCATTAGCCTATTACCAAACCATGCAACAACGCCATACGGTGCGTGATTTTATAGACCGAGAGGTGCCAGAAGAGATCATTCAACATTGTATTCGTACCGCGGGTTCTGCGCCAAGTGGCGCTAATCATCAGCCGTGGCATTTTGTGGCCATTCGAAACCCTGAAGTTAAACACAAAATCCGCTTGGCAGCAGAGGCTGAGGAAGAGAAGTTTTATGCAGGTGGCGGTGGGGATGAATGGATTAAAGCCCTAGAGCCCATTGGCACGAATGCAGATAAACCCCATTTAGATATTGCCCCATGGTTGATTGTTATTTTCGCCCAACGCTATGGTGTGTTTGATGATGGCACGCGCTTTAAAAACTACTATGTCACAGAAAGTGTTGGCATTGCCACGGGTTTTTTAATCTCTGCACTACATCACGCGGGGCTTTACAGCCTCACCCACACCCCTAACCCGATGGGTTTTCTCAACCCACTGTTGGGTCGCCCTAAGCATGAAAAAGCAGTGATGATTTTAGCGGTAGGTCACGCCTCTAAAGACGCTACGGTGCCGAGTGTGGCTAAGATCAAAAAGCCATTAGATGAAATACTCACGCTAATTTAGTGCTGAGGCCAAGGCCATCCAACGCTTGAGCGGACAGCCAGCCCTGAGGCGGAATTAGCACTAACTTGATGATCAATGCCTAAATCTTGATATCAGTAAAGTTTAGAGTATCGGGTCATCATCTGTTTCAACGTTAATAGTGCAGCTTTTTCTGCAATAATTTGTGCTAAATTCGATTCATCGTTTATGCCAAAATACATAAACCTCAGATCTGTCAGAATCTTGGCGCCATTGAAGTGCTCACGTATATAGTTTATTTCAGCATTAGCCTTTAATTTATAGCCATCAACATTTAAGTCGATGAGCCTAATGGCCTTCCCAACCTCGACATCATCAATATTGGCATGGGGCAGAAGCACAGACGCTCCTTTACTTGAAAGATGAATAACATCAACACTTTGACCACTTAGGGTCATTTTGATTTTCTTATCCCGTCTAGTTGGGAGTCGTAACTCATCATGATAAGAATTTTGGTTGACCTGATCAGGCAGTTTAAAAGTGAAGTACAACCCAAGTTTGGTTGAGTTTACATTAACAACCTCTATGTCAAAGCATTGAGCCAATCCCTCATCAATAAAGTCAATGCGCAGCTTTTCTTTACTTTTAATGGCAAACTTAACGTCTTGATTACGCAGGGCCTCTAGCTGCACAGTCACATTACTACCGCTTGCTTTAGTTGTTTTTTGGGGCCTAAATATTATTTCAGATATCCGAAAATCAGCGACGGCTTGTTCGGATGGGTCGCCAAAGGTAATATAAAAAACGACCTTGCGCTGCTTGGCATCTGAAAAAAACTTGTGTATTTCTTTCCAATCACTAATCATCACTTTGTCTTTCAAAACACATCCTTATCTTTTCTGAGGTCATTTGCTAGCCTTCCTTTTACACTATTGTAAAGCCCTTTGACAGCTTGACTGGTCGACAGTTGCGCACCTTGTGAGCTACATCAAACAGGTTAGCTCCCAAAAGTAGACACCGTATTGCCCCAACAAAATTGATGCTAACCTCACGCACCGTAATTAGCCCAGTCTTTTCATGCTAACCAATATGTTCTAGCTATACAATAAAGCCACAGCATATTATTCACACGAGTTCAAAAAATACCATTCGCTAACTAAACTCTATGCCATGATGGGGCTAAACGCTTGAGAGTTTAGCCAGTTCGACAGCAATTTCAGCACCCAGACGAGCATTGTTGAGTACCAGCTGGATGTTGGCTGCCAAACTCTCACCCTGTGTCACTTGGGCAATCTTAGAGAGCAAAAATGGCGTACTTTGTTTGCCGTGAATACCCTGTTGTTGCATCTCTTCAATGGCCTTGGTAATAACCTTTTCTATGGCCACAGGATCCATTGCATAAGCATCAGGGATGGGGTTTGCCACCACTACTCCTCCAGCCAGACCCATGCCCCACTTAGCTTTTAAGGTTTGGGCAATGTGGGCCGCAGAGTCCAAGGCATAGTCCACCTCAAAGCGACTAGTTTGAGTATAAAAAGCAGGCATAATCTTGGTTTTATAACCCACTACTGGCACCCCTTGGGTTTCTAAATATTCCAAGGTGAGTCCAATGTCTAGAATAGATTTCACCCCAGCACACACCACGGCCACCGACGTATTGGCTAATTCCTGTAAGTCAGCTGAAATATCCATGGTGGTTTCGGCATGTCGGTGAACCCCACCAATACCGCCCGTAGCGAACACTTGAATACCTGCCATGGCAGCAATAATCATGGTGGATGCTACTGTCGTGGCGCCATCTTGCTGTTGTGCTACCACAAAAGGCATGTCGCGGCGGCTGGTTTTTACCACCTCCAAGCCACGCTGACCTAAATGGGTAATTTGCTGTTCATCTAAACCCACTGTTAAACGACCATTAAGAATGGCAATGGTGGCTGGTTCTGCACCCTTAGCGCGCACTGTTTGCTCAACTAACAAAGCGGTTTCCACATTTTGTGGATAAGGCATGCCATGGGAAATAATGGTCGATTCCAGAGCTACAATGGGGGTGTTGTTCGCTAGCGCTTGCTTAATACGGGGGTGGATATCAAGGTAATTGTTTAGTTCAGCAGGATTTAGTTGAGTGGGGTTATGATGCACGGATTTTCCTTTAACATGCGGCTTAAAAAATGAGGGCTTAGGTGTGGGCTAATGGTGGTCTCACTGGCCATGGCGATTTGCGCACAAGCCAGCGCTCGAGCCACCCTTTGTGATGCGTCGCAGCCAAGCAACCAAGCATCACTGATGGCCGCCATCATAGCATCTCCAGCACCGTT
>DDCR01000124.1 GCA_002335115.1 Oceanospirillaceae bacterium UBA2001 | reverse complement strand
GGTTGGTCTTTAAACTGTTGACTTTAGGCGTCAATTGCAATAAATTTGTAGCTTGGAAATATTCCTGTAACCGGTAGTCAGGGCGCCCGATAAAATGATTAAAATAAAATTTTTACCCTTCGTTGCGTTAACTTATGCAGTCTCAACCGTGATAAGTGCTGGAGGAGACGCGATTGATGCATCGACGAGTCTTGTCGATTCTTCAGACACAGCTATTGTTGAGGTAAAGCCCGTGGTTGAGGCTTTATCTTTAGACGCTAACAAGGCGGTTGAGGGATTGTCCTCCAACGCAAGCGTGTCGACCGTGTCTGCACCTACTTCAGCACTTGACTCTGCTAGTGCGTTGACTGATGGACAGGCTAGTGGTGGTTTTGAAGCTTTTGAAGATGAACCGATTTTAATTGATATTTCGTCACTTTTGGATCCAGATCGTATCGGTTTGACCAACTTGCAGTGGGAAATAGACAGGCTTGATGGTGTGGGCTGGATACCCCTGAGTGGAGCTAATTCACCGGTGTTTATTCCTCGCCAACAGCATGTAGGCTATAAGCTGCGTGCGCAATTGTCCTACACCGATGGTAAAGGATCTATGGAAAATTTAATTTCTCCAGCAACTAGCCCAGTTCAAAATATTAATGATCCACCGCTTGGTCAGTTGGAAATCATTGGCAGTCCGATGGAAGCCAAAGTGCTGCGCGTGAATGTTACTGGCGTTCGAGATGAAGACGGGGCCGGAGTAACCTCATTTAAGTGGGAAGGTTCATTAGACGGTATCTCTTGGACGCCACTGAGTAGCGCAGATAGTACCTTAGTGTTGAGCCAAGCTGAAGTCGGGCTTTACGTTCGTTCTATTGTGAGTTATGTCGACAAATATGGTCACCCAGAGTCGGTAATAAGTGAAATAGCCGGTCCCATTGGTAATGTGAATGATAACGTTGAAGGTACCCCAACTGTCTCTGGTATCGCTCTTGAGGGTGAGACCTTAACGCTGGAAATGGGTAACCTCACTGACCCTGATGGGGTCTTCACAGAAAGTATTTATTGGGAATCGTCAGTAGATAACATCTGGAGTCATATCCCTGGGGAAAACTCTAAAGATCTCCAACTGACCCGCTATCTGACTGGTGTTAACGTGCGTGCAGTCGTGTCTATTGTTGACCGATTTGGTTCGGTTGAAAAGACCGCGTCAGCCCAAGTAGGCCCGATTGAAGCCATTAATATTCGCCCGTCGGGCATGCTAATGTTGAAGCGCAAGCCTAACTAAAGATTAGTTGGTATCTACCCTAGCCTGCGTGCAATGCGCAGGCTAGGGTAGATTATAGCCATTTCATCTTTAGATCCTCGTTCTCAAATAAACCTTGATCTACAAAATCCCTCAAATTTTCTTAGTAAAGTTAGTTAGAAAACTTATATTTGATCCCAATATGGGGCTTCTCCAAAGCGTTCAATTAAAAAATCGATCAGGCTTCTCACCTTGAGTGGTAAGTAGTGTGTGGCTGGATAGATTGCATAAGCGTGCATAGTGGACAAAGTGTAGTTCTCTAGTATGGGTACCAGATCACCCTTTTTCAAAGCTTCCCAAACAATAAAGGTTGGCAACATAATAATGCCGTGTCCTGACAGGGCCAATTGCATCATCGCATTACCGTTGTTGGCGCTGAAGTTAGATTCTCCATTCACTAAATGTTTCTGTCCATCACCGTCCCACAGCGGCATGCCTGCTAATGGCCAACCTGTGCGCTTAAGTATTTTATGAGTTTTTAGTTGTGCTGGAGTGGTGGGTGTGCCGTGGCGCTCAAGGTAATCAGGGCTGGCGAAGATGGCATGCCTAATGGGTGTGATTTGACGCGCTTTTAGACTGGAGTCGGGTAGGGAGCCGATACGAAATGCCAAATCGTAACCACCCTCTATGAGGTCGACTTTATGGTCAGCATAGTCTATCTCAAGGGTTAACTCTGGGTGCTGTCGCATGAACTCATCAATGGCAGGCGTGAGGTGTGCAATGCCAAAAGACAAGGGCACAGCCAGCTTTAACGATCCTGATAACACTTTGTTTTCACGCGCGATATCACCATTCAACGAATCTACTTCGCCTAATAGTAGTTGAACCCGCTGGTAATATTGGTGGCCTGCCTCAGTGAGGCTAGAGGTGCGCGTAGTGCGGTTGATGAGTTTAGAGCCCAATCTATTTTCTAAGTCATTAAGGCGCTTACTAACGGCAGATTTAGCCAGTTTAAGTTGGCCTGCCGCTTTGGTGATACTACCCGCTTCAACAATTCTCACAAATACCTGCATGTCTTCTAGCTGGCCCATATAGTTCTCTTTTTACGAACAATGTTTCCGTATTCTTGATGTTTTTCTGCGCTTAGTCAAACGATATATTACCACTGTCAGCAAGAACTAATTGTAAGTCCTCACGGTTCTTGCTGACACTTCCCTTTAACCTAATACTTTTTAATAAGAGAACAAGGACAAATTATGACTAATGTAAGAAACGAAAATGGCACATGTGGATGCGGCAGATCGCCCACTGGAGATTGTATTGGTTGGCATGCGCTAACACCTGCGGAATATGAAGCTAAAACTGACAAAGAAAAAGAAGCAACATTCGAAAATGCAAAGTAAATAAAGTTTGGGATTGCCATCTAAATAGTTAAAACAAGCTTTAAAAATTGTCAGTCAAACAGCGAAGATAACTAGCTTGTGGTATCCCATCAATTCTATTCTCTTTGTACGAACAATGAGTGGGTGTTTTTCTTTATTGAGTCAAACATTAATGAGGTTGATCACTTTAAAACGGTCTGTAAAAAATGGTTACGCCAGACATAGCCAATGGACTTAATAAGTTACAAAAAATTTTTAAATGGAGCACTACTATGAATACCTTAAATACTTTCGCCGCCCCCACAGGGCGCTTATTGCTTGCCATGATGTTTTTAATGTCTGGCCTGAGCAAAATTGGCAATTATGCGGGCACTCAGGGCTATATGGAAGCCATGGGGGTGCCAGGTGCGCTACTGCCCCTCGCCATCGCTCTTGAGGCATTGGGAGGGTTGGCTATCATCCTTGGCTGGCAAACGAAAATTGTTAGTGTTGCTTTAGCAGGCTTTTGCGTCGTGTCGGCGGTAATTTTCCACAATGATTTTAGTAACCAGGCAGAAATGATCTCGTTTATGAAAAATGTCACCATTGCTGGAGGATTTTTATTATTAGTTGCCCATGGGCCAGGTGCATACGCCTTAGACAATCGTGTAAAATCTGCTCCAGCATAATTAAATTTGAGCCAGAGAGAGACCCTTAATGACTGCATTCAATCATACCCACATAGCGTCAAGAGAATTGCAACTTAGCACTCCAGGCATGCCAGCCTCAGATGGGGATGGGGTTAAAATGACTCGTATTATTGGTACCCCGCAGTTAAATATGCTGGATCCATTCCTCTTGCTCGATGCCTTTGGTAGTGATCAACCACTGGATTATATTGGTGGATTTCCAAATCACCCCCATCGAGGCTTTGAAACAGTCACGTATATGCTCGCTGGACGCATGCGTCATAAAGATAGTATTGGCAATGAAGGGGTGATCGAAGCCCATGGTGTGCAATGGATGACAGCCGGTAAGGGCATTGTGCATTCAGAAATGCCAGAGCAGGACAGTGGCCTGCTGGCAGGCTTTCAGTTGTGGGTGAACTTACCCAGCAAAGACAAAATGTGTGAGCCAAAATATCAAGAATTTATAGCTCAGGACGTGACTGTCGAAAAGCGCGAAGATGGCAACCAAGTGAGGGTTGTGGCTGGCGTTACCGATTTGGGTAGTATTGGGCCAGTGCAACGTCATGACATCACTCCCACCTTTATGGACATTACTTTGGCGCCAGGTAGTGAATTTAATCAACAAATTAAATCAGGTGATACGGCCTTTATCTATGTGATTGAAGGCCATGTGTTAGTGGGAGGTAAGGCCAGTCTTTTGCCTACTAAACAGTTAGGCATTCTAGAAGATGGGGACCATGTCAGCATAGTCGCAGCCCCCCAAGGGGCCCGTGTGTTATTAGTGGCGGCGACACCGATTAACGAAAGTGTGGCCCGAGGTGGGCCATTTGTCATGAATACAAAAG
>DDCR01000022.1 GCA_002335115.1 Oceanospirillaceae bacterium UBA2001 | reverse complement strand
GTCACCTGTATTAGCGGCGTGTCGAGCTTACAAGGTGCTTGCGAATTAACCGGACTGTCCTTACAAGATGCCCAACTCGTCAGTTTACATGGGCGGCCACTAAATCACCTTAAGCGCCATTTACAACCCCACCGCACATTATTAATTCTTACGGATCAAAACAGCCATCCTCAAGCCATTGCAAAAGTCTTAGTGGCTGCTAATTTGGGCCTATCAAAGATACATGTATGCGAGCGATTAGGCTACGAAGATCAAAACCAACAGCAATTTATAGCTCAAGACCTAGCCACCAACTCAACCCCCTTTGCGTCACTGCACGTGAGCGTGGTTCATACCCTAGGCATAGGTCATGTCATGCCAAATTTTCCCGGCATAGAAGATGCCCATTTTGTGACCGATGGCGAGTCAGGCAAAGGCTTGCTCACCAAACGTGAAGTGCGGCTTAATATTCTAAGTTTACTGCAACCTGCTCCCCAAGATATCGCTTGGGATATCGGTGCGGGCTGCGGTGGAGTCACGATTGAATGGGCCCTATGGAATCCCCAAGGCCAAGTATATGCGATCGAACATCACGACCAGCGCATCGCCTGCTTGGAAGCTAACAAAGAAGCTTTTGGCGTAAGCGCTAACTTAAGTGTTATCCAAGGTAGAGCCCCAGATTGCCTCAAAGAACTACCATTTCCAGACAAGATCTTTATAGGTGGCAGTGGCGGTGAACTTGGTCGCATAATGCAACTGGCTTGGCAGCTTCTCAAACCGGGTGGTCGCCTTGCAGCCAGTGCTGTGACTGAGCCAAGTAAGGCTGCACTGAGGCAATTTAGCCTACATATAGAGCAACAGCCCGCTGATTATTTACAAGTGGCCATCAGTCGACACGACACCATTGCCGGGCAAGATTTACTGCGCCCCGCACTGCCTGTTACCTTAGTGTGCTGGCATAAAGCCCTAGAGATTTCATCCTAATGCATAACTTTGAAGCCCAAGCTGGCGTATTTTATGGAGTGGGTGTTGGCCCAGGTGATGCTTTACTAATTACCTTAAAAGCCCATTACCTCATTCAATCTGCCGATGTAATTTGTTATTTAGCGAGCGCTAAAGGTGTGCCTAATAGTGCCACCAGTAAGGCCATTGGAGGCACTTCACAAGCTCGAAATATTGCTCACACTAGTATTCTTGGTCGTGCCGATTTGCCCAAAGAAATCGCTATTCCTATGCCCATGAGTACCGATAGAACTGCAGCTAATGCTGCCTACGATTTAGGTGCTAAGCACATTATTGAACAACTAAACCTAGGCAAATCTGTCGTGTTTTTGTGCGAAGGCGATCCCCTATTTTTTGGCTCATTTAGTTACCTACTAGAACGCTTAAGTGATGCCCACGAATGCCTTGTAGTGCCTGGTATTTCTTCTGTAAACAGTGCAGCGTCTGCCCTGCAGCAGCCCCTATCCTTATTACAAGAATCTTTTGTTGTCATGACAGGACGCCACACCGACGCCCAGCTAGAACTGGCCCTTAATACCCATGATAGTGTGGTTATTATGAAGGCAGGCCGAGCTAGGCCGCGTATCTTAGGCATACTTGATAAAACAGGTCGTATGGCAGATGCCAACTATTTGGCCTACATCGGTCGTGATAACCAAGAAATTCTAACCGATGTAACTCAATTACCTAATCAAGCAGGTCCATACTTTTCATTGTTCGTAGTGCTAAGGCAGGAGCGTCATTGGTGATCCGAATTTTTGCATTAACCGATGCTGGTGCGCGCCTTGGCGAACGTTTAAAGGCCATGCTATTGAATCATGACCCAGATTGCCTAGTTTCCTTTGAGCTAAAACCACAACCCTTTGCGGCCCAGGTTCAGGCTGCGTTTTCTCAAGCTGACCGCCTCATTTTGATCTGTGCCACGGGCATTGCTGTGCGTACATTGGCACCTGTATTAACAAATAAGTACCAAGACCCAGCTGTGCTGGTGCTTGATGAGCAAGGCCAATTTGTTATTCCATTGCTGTCTGGGCATGAGGGCGGTGCCAACGAGTGGGGACGCCAAATTAGCCACATGCTAGAGGCACATTTAGCGGTCACTACGGCTCAACCATACCTGCAACCTGTATATACCATAGGCATGGGCTGTGAGCGCCATTGTAGCCATGCCCATTTATTAGAATTTTTGAACCAATGTTTGACACAACAAGGGCTCACTATTGATGATATCGTGAGCATTAATAGCATTGATATTAAAGCCGATGAGCAAGGCCTTATTGAGCTAGCTCAAGGTTTAGGTAAGAGTTTTCAAACCTATTCTGCCCAAACTTTGGCAGCCGTCAATGATTTATTAATAAACCCCTCTCAATACGTTTATGACACTGTTGGTGTTTATGGCGTTGCAGAGTCTGCTGCACTCTGGTCGGCTCAGCAAGCCACTGGTAATGCTGCAGAGCTAATACAAGCCAAGTTAAAAACACCTAAAGCCACCTGTGCCATCGCCAGAGCGTTTCCACCGGGCGCGGGTTCAGTGGGTGAAGAAGATTAACCTTAAGTTTTATTTAATGAGCACGAGATCAGCATGAGCAAACTATTTATTGTTAGCACTGGCCCTGGTGATGCACAGCTAATGGCGCCGCGCGCCCACACTGCCATCGCAGACAGTTCAGACCTAGTGGCATACGGCCTTTACTTACAAATTTTGGGGGATGTTTGCAACGGTAAACAACACCATGACTTGCCCTTAGGTGAAGAAATTGGACGGGCCCGTTTAGCCCTAGATTTGGCAGCGAGTGGCAGGACCACATCACTTATTTCAAGTGGCGACATTGGCATTTATGCCATGGCGACCTTAGTCTTTGAATTACTCGATATGCAGCTCGAGGGGAAAGAGAATCACCCCGAATGGCTCGCTGTAGAATTAGAAGTTATTCCAGGAATTTCTGCCATGCAAGCCGGTGCGAGTCGCGTGGGTGCTATGTTAGGACATGACTTTTGCACTATTTCTTTGTCAGATTTACTCACACCTTGGGAAACCATTTTAAAGCGTATTGAAAAAGCTGGCGAAGGTGATTTTGTTGTGTCTTTCTATAACCCTGTGTCTAAAAAACGTGATTGGCAGCTTAATAAAGCCCGCGACATATTGTTACAGCACCGCCCGGCCTCTACACCCGTATTAATTGGTCGCCAGCTTACGCGCCCAGAAGAGCAGGTCACTATTATTCGTTTGGATGAATTAGAGGCCAAAGACGTGGACATGTTTACCCTTGTCTCCGTGGGCAATAGCGAGTCTAGACACATAGTCAATGGCACCAAAGAGTGGGTGTATACCCCTCGTGGATATAAAAAGAAGCTTTAATTCCCAACTTTGACATAACACAGGACAAAATTATGACAGTATTTTTTATTGGCTCAGGCCCAGGTGATCCAGAGCTAATGACCATTAAAGGTCAGCGCTTATTAGATGCAGCGCCCGTGGTGCTGTTTGCAGGGTCATTGATTCCCGATGAAAATATGGCAACTGCACGTTCACGCGGTGCCTTAGTGATAGATACTGCAGCCTTAGCATTGGATGCTCAAGTAGAGCTAATGGCTGATGCTCATGCCAAAGGCCAGCATGTGGCCCGCGTGCACTCTGGTGATCCCTCGTTATATGGTGCCACTGGTGAGCAAATGCGCCGCCTAGAGGCGTTAGAAATTGATTACGAAATTATCCCAGGAGTCACAGCCTATTCTGCATCAGCCGCATGGCTGGGCAAAGAGCTTACCTTGTCTGGTATTTCACAAACAGTCATCCTAACCCGCTATGAAGGCAAAACTCCCTTCCCAGAGCGCGAACGTCTACCCGCTTTAGCGGCCACTGGAGCCACCATGGCCATTCACCTTGGCATTACTCGCATTCACAAAGTTGTGGCAGACTTATTGCCTCACTATGGACCAGACTGCCCAGTAGCGGTGTGCTATCGCACTAGTTGGCCTGATCAAGATAAGGTGACAGGGACCTTAAGCGATATCGTTGCCAAAGTGCGTGAGAAAAAGTTTACCCGCACTGCTTTGATACTGGTAGGCCATGTGTTGGATGCAGAAAACTTTGACGATTCGTATCTATATGATGAAACCAAAGCCCATATCTATCGCAAGAAAGATCACAATAAAAAGGCTGGTTAATGATTTTTACATTGCACCTGCCTGGGTTTTAGAAGGCTCCATCTAGGGTCTATGGGCCACTGCAAATAAGCCCCTTTGTAAGGTGATTAATGCCTCAGAGTGACGACCTAGAGTGATCTGTGCTCATGGCTTTAGTATGAGTTAATTCATGGCTGTGGTTCCAGCTTCTATTAGAGGTTTGCAAAGCGTCGCATGGGGGATAGTTTGTGCCCAAGCAAGGCTGATTTTAGTGGTTTTTTATGACAAAATAGCGGGCAATTTCAAACTCCCTTTTAGCTTTTAATTACGTATAAGGTTATCCCATGCAACTGAAAAAAATTCCCGCTACTGTGGTCACCGGTTTTCTAGGTAGTGGCAAGACGACATTATTATCTAATGTGTTGCGCCAGATTTCTGGAGGCCAGGACCCCAAGCGTATTGCCGTCATTGTTAATGAATTTGGTGAACTGGACATCGATGCTGATTTATTGCGTAATTGCCCTTTGGATTGTGATGATGACACAGCGCCTACAAGCAGCCAGCAAGGTATTTATGAGTTAGCTAACGGCTGTATTTGCTGCACTGTAGAAGAGGAATTTTTGCCAGTGATGCTGGAATTAGTCAAACGTCGGGATGATATTGACCATATTCTAATTGAAACCAGTGGCTTAGCCTTACCAAAACCCCTTGTACAAGCCTTTAACTGGCCCGAGATTAAACAACACTTTACTGTTGATGCAGTCATTACTGTGATCGATGGCCCAGCCGTTGCTGGGGGTCGTTTTGCTCACGATGCTGAGCAAGTTCAAGCTCAGCGCTTGGCCGATGAAAGCCTTAATCATGACCCTGATCTCGCTGAACTACTTGATGACCAGCTAAGTGCAGCCGACCTAGTCATTGTCTCTAAGAGTGACCTTTTATCTAGTCAGCAACGCAGCCAAGTTGAGGCCGTCATTACGGATAAAGTTCCAGCTGCCGTCAAGACCGCGTACATTGGCCAAAACAAAGATGGCACGAGTGATGCGTCTATCGAGTTAGTGCTAGGCTTAGAGGCCGCTGCAGAGGAGCGCATTGAAGCAGTGCACACTCACCACGACCATCATCATGACCATGGTGACCACCATGAACATGCCCATGACCACTTTGATTCCTGTGTTATTCATCTGGGTGAAGTCAATGGTGAGCGTTTACAAACAGCCCTACAAGAGCTCCTTTCGAATCAGAAAATCTATCGAGCTAAGGGCTTTGCAGCCTTACCTAACAAACCGATGCGTCAGGTCATTCAAGCTGTTGGCCAGCGTTTAGAAAGTCACTTTGATCGCTTGTGGGTGGCCGATGAAGCCCGTCGCACCTCCTTGGTGATGATTGGTAAACACTTGCATGTAGAGCAACTGACCAAGGCCCTAAAAGTGGCTGAGGTCTAAGCAGCCCCCATGCATCTGCTCGCAGCCCAGCCTGGCGGCTTCGTAGAAGAAGAAGGCATCATCGATCTAGGACAAGACCCAGCAAAAATGGTGATCTTGGCTGCCGCTGATACGAGTCTGGCTATGCTGGCTACTGCGACTGAACAACTCGGTGACGAATTACCATCGATTCGTCTAGCGAACTGGAGTCACCTACTCAAGCCCGCTGCCTTTGATTTGTATGAGCAGAAAGTATTGGAGCAGGCAGAGTTAGTTTTGGTGTCATTGCTAGGTGGTGCAAGTTATTGGAATTATGGTTTTCAGCGCCTTCAGGCATGGCAGCAAGCCAAGCCTGGCCGACAGCTCATTCTGGTGCCCGGGGATGATGCGCCAGACCCTGAGTTAACCCTAGCGAGCTCCTGCAATGCCGGTACCTGCCATATGGTGTGGCAATACTTGCGCCAAGGCGGTGTGAGTAACGGTATTAATTTGTTACGTTACTTGGCCCAAGAACACAATCTAGATTCAGCCTTACTTGGACATAAACCGCAATGGCAACCTCCTACTGAACTACCTCAAGCGTTGATTTATCAACCGGGAGTGGCTCAGGCTAGCTTGATGGATTGGCAAACAAATACCCAGATTCAAGGTCTACAAAATGCACCTGTAGTGGCGCTATTATTTTATCGAAGCCATTTACAAAGTGGCAATACTCAAATGTTTGATGGCCTAATGGCCAGCCTAATTAAGCAAAGTATGAACCCTATTGCCCTTGCCGTGACTTCACTCAAAGATCCACAGGCCCTAGCTTTAGTTAATCACACTCTAAAGCAGTCCAACGCTAAGCTGGTATTAAGTAGCTTAGGGTTTGCCAGTAACAAAGTCGATGCACCCAGTCTTTGTTCAGCACCCACCCAGTTTAACTTGCCTATTGAAGGCGATCTCCCTGTGTTACAACTGGTTCTGTCTTCCACCACTAATGATGCATGGCGTGAGCATCAACAAGGTTTAAGATCGCGTGATATCGCCATGCAAGTCGTGTTGCCAGAAATGGATGGCCATGTACTCACCCGAGCTATTAGTTTTAAGTCAATGGGTTACTACAGCAAACTATGTCAAATAGATCTTGTCGGCTACCAGCTAGAGCCAGAAAGAGCAGAATTTGTGGCGCGCCTTGCAAAAAGTTATTGCAGCCTTGGCCATAAAGCTAATCATGACAAACGTATCGCCCTTATACTCGCCAATTATCCCACCAAAGATGGGCGTATTGGTAATGGTGTCGGCTTAGACACCCCTCAATCTGCCATTAACGTTTTACAAGCCATGCAAGACGCAGGTTATGCCGTTGATAAAGTGCCCGAAAATGGTAATGACTTAATTGAGACTTTGCTAACATCGGTCACCAACAACCCCAATACCTTGCATCATTTGCCGTGCTGGCAAAGCATAGATAGCACCGAGTACTTAGCGCACTTTGGGCAATTACCCAACGTCTGCCAGCAAGCTGTTTGGCAACGCTGGGGTAGCCCAGAGCAAGATCCTAAGTATCGTCAAGGACGCATCATGCTAGCGGGTTTACGTTTAGGTGAAACCTTTATCGGTATTCAGCCTGCACGAGGCTATAACCTAGACTTAAGCGCCAACTACCACGACCCAGATCTCGTTCCACCTCACAGCTATTTAGCCTTCTATTTTTGGTTGCGTCATAATTACCAAGTAGATGCGGTCATTCATCTTGGCAAACATGGCAATCTGGAATGGCTGCCTGGCAAAGGCGTGGCTTTGAGTGATGAGTGCTGGCCTGATGTCGCCCTTGGCCCTATGCCCCACTTCTACCCATTTATTGTTAATGATCCCGGTGAAGGTGCCCAAGCCAAACGCAGGGCACAAGGGGTCATCGTTGATCATTTAATGCCCCCCATGGCCCGTGCTGAAACCTATGGTGAACTGGCAGATTTAGAAGCCTTAGTAGACGAGCTGTATCAAGCCACCGGCCTAGATACAAGACGTGAACTATGGTTGAGGGAGCAGATCGTTGCGATCTTGGCTAGCAGTCATCTAAAGCAAGAGTTGGGGTTGACAACCGATACCACAGAAGGTGAAATGCTGGCTGAGCTTGACACCTATTTATGTGATATTAAAGAAGCTCAAATTCGTAATGGGTTACACATTTTAGGTCAGTTGCCACTGGCTGATGAATTGAGTGAAACCCTTGTTGCTCTGCTGCGTTTACCTCGCGGGCAGGCCAACGAAGAGCGCGGCATACTGCATAACATAGCCTTAGATTTAGGTCTAAAGACCTACGATCCCTTAGCCACTGAAGTCACTCCTTGGACCGATTCTAAGCCGCTCTTGTTAGCCCAGCAAAGTGATGCTTTATGGCGTTCTAGCATGGACACCAGAGAACGCCTTGAATTACTTGCGTTAAACTTAGTTAAGCAATACTTACTATCATCTAAGGCAAAAGATACAGCAGAATTAACGAGCACACTGCCACGCACAAGTGAGCAGTTGAAATATGCTAAAAATACTATTTTAGTAGCTTTAGAAGATAGTGCAGTCAGAGAAACCCTAGCCCTCATTCAAGGGCTAGCAGGCCAAGCCGTAGAACCTGGCCCCAGCGGTGCACCCACCCGAGGCCGTTTAGATACCTTGCCCACAGGCCGTAATTTCTTTTCTTTAGACAACCGCAGTGTGCCATCTGCAGCAGCATGGGCTTTAGGTCAGCGCTCAGCTCAAGCACTCATAGAGCGTCATTTACAAGAACACGGTGATTACCCAACCCAATTGGGCTTATCAGTTTGGGGCACTGCCACTATGCGCACAGGTGGTGATGATATTGCCCAAGCGTTTGCATTAATGGGCATTAAACCCGTGTGGGCTGTTGGTTCCCAGCGAGTCACTGATTTTGAAATTATACCTGCCATGTTACTAGGTCGGCCTCGGGTTGACGTTACCCTGCGGGTATCTGGCTTTTTTCGTGACGCTTTCCCTAATGTTATGAAGCTTTATGATGCCGCTGTGCAGGCGCTTGCCGATTTTGATGAGCCAGGAGTCAGTAGCAACAGTATTCGTGAAAACATTACCCAGCGACAAGCTGAACTAGAGGCTCAGGGTATCAGCGCTGTGGATGCGAAGCGTCAAGCCAGCTATCGGGTTTATGGTAGCAAGCCAGGAGCCTATGGTGCCGGATTGCAGGGGCTCATTGATGAGCGTTGTTGGGGCGAGCGAGCTGACCTTGCAGATGCCTACCTCAACTGGGGAGGCTATGCTTATGGTAACCAAACTGGCGATGGTGTGGCAGCTCACGACGATTTTAAACACCGTTTAAGCCAGTTAGAAGCGGTGGTGCACAACCAAGACAATCGTGAGCACGATTTACTAGACTCCGATGACTACTACCAGTTCCAAGGTGGCATGACTAATGCTGTTACAAGCTTTAGTGGCCGGGCTCCAGCGGCGTATCATAGTGATCACAGTAACCCAAGCCAACCCAAAATCCGCACCCTTAAAGAAGAACTTAATCGAGTTTTACGATCTCGTGTGCTCAACCCAAAATGGATTAGTGCCATGCAACGTCATGGTTACAAGGGTGCTTTTGAAATGGCTGCCAGTGTCGACTATTTATTTGCTTACGATGCGACCACCAATTTAATTGCTGATTATCAGTATCAACAGGTGAGTGATGCTTTAGTATTTGCAGCAGATAATCAGCAATTCATGCGTGATAATAATCCTGCTGCCTTGGAAGAAATGGCTGAGCGACTGCTTGAAGCTTGCCAACGCGGCATGTGGCAAGAACCCGGCGAACATCAACAGACTTTGCAAGATTTGCTGTTAGACTTAGACCAGCAAAAGGAAACTGCCTCATGATGAAGCCCGCCCTAATGCGTCACGGCTCCCGGTCCCTAGCAGTTAAAGGTCACCCTATACGCTTAGAACAAAAAGCGAGAACACTGATGGTACAAGGCACCACATCGGACGCAGGTAAAAGTATTTTAGTCACCGCCTTGTGCCGCATATTAGCTCGTAAAGGCATTAGAGTAGCTCCCTTTAAAAGTCAAAATATGGCGCTAAACAGTGCCGTAACAGCTGATGGGGGAGAGATAGGGCGTGCTCAGGCGGTACAGGCTGAAGCTTGTTTTTTGCAGCCTGATGTCCGCATGAACCCTATTTTACTTAAGCCCAATAGTGATTTAGGTTCTCAGGTAATTTTGCGTGGTAAGGCAATTGGTAACATGAAAGCGGTGGAATACCACCTGCACAAACCAAAGTTATTGCAAGATGTCGTGTATGCTCATCAAGAGCTGTTAGCAGAATTTGATCTGGTCATGGTAGAAGGAGCGGGCAGCCCCGCAGAGATTAATTTAAGAGAGCATGACCTAGCTAATATGGGTTTTGCTGAAGCCATAGACTGCCCTGTCATTATCGTTGCAGACATTGACCGAGGTGGCGTATTTGCTCATTTATATGGCACCTATGAACTACTTAGTGTCAGTGAACAGGCGCGCACCCGTGGTTTTATTATTAATCGTTTTCGGGGTGATAAGTCACTCTTACAGGGTGGTTTGGACTGGCTAGAAGAGAAAACGGGTAAACCCGTACTTGCTGTCTTACCTTACATTCATAACTTACACATAGAAGCAGAGGACTCATTGGCTGTTGATCAATTTGTTAAGTCTGATGACGGCCAACACTTCAAGGTGGTGGTGCCTATTTATCCTCGGGCTAGCAATCACACTGATTTTGATGCCTTAAGAATGCATCCTCAAGTGGATTGTCAACTTGTAAGAGACGTACAATCCTTTAAGGGTGCAGACCTTATCATTCTTCCTGGAAGCAAGAATACGCGCGG
>DDCR01000133.1 GCA_002335115.1 Oceanospirillaceae bacterium UBA2001 | reverse complement strand
CGTACCAGATCTGGACGCCTTTTTGCGATTTCATTGTACGCTGTGACGCTAGACGCCAACATTGAGTCGCCACCTTTCATTGCTTCTTTGAGGCATAATAGGCCGACAACGTCACAACTATCAGTATGAAAGCTTTGCCGCGCAGTGGTTTGACAAATGCGTGAATTTGGGTTGTTCATGTCAGAGCCAATATCACGAACATGCCCCAGAAGATGGCCCGCAGCATTTTGTGATCTGGCTGAACCGAGATGGCTGCCAATGCCGCAGAAAATTGTTGAATATGTTTTTGGTTCATATCTTGAAACTGGTAAGCCACGTATAAGTTTAAAACCTATTCCTTTTCTCAACTCATTTTGAGTTTTTTGAAGAAAATCAGCAAACTTTGGCAGAGGAAAATTTTCTTTTGAGATTTTTCCAAGAGGCAAACTTAGATTGTTAAAGCTATCTGCAGCATGCTCTCATTCAGCAATATCGGTTTCTGTTAAATTATAAATCCATAAATCTTTATTGACCATCATTTCATCACCATACCAAGCTGCAGGGATGTCTATAAACTTTGGCGCGCCCATCATCTTCCTCCATTGGACCAACGTTACCAGCGTAAAAAAAAGTTACTGTATACTTATTTGCAAATGGCGTTTGAGGTTTCCAAATGTGCTTTAGTGTTTGCTGCTAACATTAGCTGTATAATTGTGCATTGTAACGCGCTTCGAACTCACTAATTCGCTGTGCGTGCATCATTGTTAAACCAATTTGACCCAAACCCAACATTAGGTTGCTTTTAGCTGTATCGTTGATCTCAAAAGCGTAGGTAATTCCATTGTCAGTTGAAACCCTCTGTTCGTTCAAGTCCACGTCTATTCTGGAGCCAGGGTTTTGATGTAACGTTTTTCTGAGTTGATCTGTTTCCGGTTTTGTTAACACTATTGGCAGCAAGCCATTTTTGAGACAGTTGTTATAAAAAATGTCTCCAAAATTTGGAGCTATTACACTGCGTATACCGAAAGCCTCCAGCGCAAAGACAGCCGCCTCACGGGATGATCCGCCTCCAAAATTAGAGTTACCCACAATTATTGTGGCGCCCCTAAAAGCTTCTTGATTTAACGTAAAGTTTTGGTTTTCATTCCCCACTGGGTCAAATCGAAGATCATGGAATAAAAATGTTTTATATTCAGGGTCGCTTCTACGCTTTCGTAAAAATCTAGCTGGTAAAATCTGGTCAGTGTCCAGATTAATGGCATCAATTGGGGCCGCTAGACCTCTGTGAAATACAAAAGGTTCCATGAAAAGCTGCTCCTATCTTTAAAGTTCTCTTACATCGGTTAATCGGCCATTTATGGCTGCCGCTGCAGCCATTGCTGGGCTCATGAGGTGAGTTCTACTGCCTGAGCCCTGGCGGCCCACAAAATTCCTGTTGGACGTTGATGCGCAACGTTTTTGTGGTGCGACGATATCTCCGTTCATGCCAACACACATAGAACACCCGGCCTCTCCCCAAGTGCAGCCTGCTTTTATAAAGATCCGATCTAAGCCCTCTGCCTCAGCAGCTTTACGCACGAGGTTGGACCCAGGAGTGATAAGTGCTGGTACCTTTATGGTGTGATTTTTTAACACATTGGCTGCGGCTCTGAGGTCTTCAATACGCCCATTTGTGCATGATCCTATGAAGACCTGATCTATCTTTATATCCGTCATTTTTGTGCCTGGAGTTAATCCCATATATTCAAGCGCATTTGACAAGCTTTCGCGTCGATCGCGATCTTCGATGCTAAATGGATCAGGTATATATGCAGTTATTGGCAGGGTTTCCTCAGCTGTGTTGCCCCAACTCACCATGGGTTCAATGCTTCCAGCATCTATAAAGACCTCCCTGTCAAACTCGGCTTCAGGGTCCGATTGAAGGGTTTTCCAGAATTTTACAGCGTTTTCCCAATCCCTGCCATTTGGAGCAAAATCTTTTCCTAACAAGTAATCAAATGTTATTTGATCAGGAGCAATGATCCCGGCCCTTCCGCCTGACTCAATGGTCATGTTACAGACAGTCAAACGCTCCTCAATGGATAGTGCAGTAATGGCTTCACCTGCATACTCCACTATATGGCCAAATGCGCCGCCGGCGCCCAGTGTTGATACAATTTTTAACGCAAGGTCTTTTGCGGTGACCATGTTTTGCCGGCTTCCTGAGACGGTCACCCGAATTTGTTTGAGTTTTTTTTGCCAAAGACATTGTGTGGCAAGAACGTGACCAGATTGCCCTCCAATTCCAAACGCAAGTGCTCCCAGGCCTCCATGAGTAGATGTATGGCTATCACCGCAAAGCACAATCTTTCCAGGCTGAGTTATTCCTTGCTCAGGGCCGACAACATGTGTGATGCCCATTCGAGGGTCGTCTAGCCCAAAATGATGTATTTCCCATTTTTTACAGTTTGATTCCAAATCATTAATGCGCGCTATTCGATCAGGATCGGCAATATCTAAAAGTTTTTTGCTTTTGCTCGATGCGAAGTGATCAGGAACGCCAAATATCTGTTTAGGGTTTCGAACAGGGAGTTTTTCTTTCTCAATCAAATCAAAAGCGTGAAATGATGACGAGTCAGTGAGAAAAAGATTATCTATATATAGGAGTGACTCGCCACTTCCCGGGTCTAAAAGAATTTCATGCGATTGCCAAATCTTATCTACAATGGTTTGCCCAGCCAAATTATTGCCCTCCCTAAATTGACTATCTTTTTCTTGCCATTAGATTTTTTTGAATAAATGGGAAACATAGGGATGTTATAAAAAGTGCTAACAACAATAGTGTTATCGGCCGGTCAAAAATATAAGATAAGAGCCTTCCACTTGTAAGCTGATAGCTCCGTAAAAGTTCACCTTCCACCATGCTTGCTAGCAGAATGCCAATTACAGTGGCGGCCACTGGATAATTATAGCGCCTCATTACCCAGCCAATAATTGCAAAAACGGTAACAGTCACAGGTCCTGTCATGTTTCCAGTGTGCGCGTATGACCCAAGCAATGCCATCACTAAAACTGTTGGTATAAGAAATCGCAGGGGAACTTTTACGATAGAACTGGCAAGAAAAATAAAAGCCAAGCCCATCAATGCTAAAAGACCCACCTGGATAAGATTGCCAAGTATAATGGCGTAAACAACATCTGTATTCTGCGATAAAAACCGGGGCCCTCCTGTTACATCATGCGCAGAAAAAGCGGCAAGCATTATAGCTGTACCTCCCCCTCCGGGGATGCCTAGAGCTAACAGCGTCGCCATGGAGCCACCCTCGGAACTACTATTTGCTGACTCCGATGCTATCACGCCACGTTCATCACCTTTGCCAAAGGTCTTGTCTTTGTTGTATTGCCGTTTTGTTGATGCGTATGATACTAAATTAGCAACTGATGACCCAACTCCCGGGATAGCGCCGATTATAGTTCCAATTACGCCCCCTCGGAGAATTACGATGGGATAGCTCAATGCACGCTTCATCCCAGATAGAATTTCAACCAAATTCATTCTTCTTTTTTGCTCATCAACGATTAAATAGTCATCTCTGATAAGATTGAAGAGTTCAGAAGCTGCAAACATGCCAATTAATGCTGGAATAGCTGGGATTCCATCAAAAAGATATGCGCTTCCAAAAGTCCCCCTAAAAACGCCAAGGTCACTCACTCCAATTAGACCTAATGTTAACCCAAACACACCAGCAAGCAGCCCCCTGCTGAAGAAGCCTTCCTGCAGAACGGCGATCAAAGACATGCCCCATAACGAAACAAGGAACATTTCTGAGGGCCCCAGTTTTAGGACAAGATTGGCGATAGGCCCAATAAATAGAAGCAATACTAGATAGCTGAAGCCGGCGCCAACTACCGAAGCAACCAAAGCAATTCCGAGGGCGTGGTTGTGTTTGCCGAGGCGCGCCATTGGATACCCATCAAAGGTAGTTGCAACTGATGCAGATGTTCCTGGGATATTCATGAGGATAGCTGGAATCGCGCATCCAAACCCACCGCCGGTAAATATTGCTGTTAAAAACAGAATTGCTGGCAAAAACTCCATGTGCAGAGTGAGGGGCAGAAATATTGCCATTCCTATTGATATTGATAAACCTGGTATCGTTCCGAATATTAGTCCAATTAATATCCCTGGTGGGACAACTGCCCAAGCGTCTGTGTCTTCAGATAATAAAGCAATGGCTTCCTGGAATGCTGGCCCGTCGATCATTTGTTAGAAGTCCGAAAACAAGAAGGTTGGAACGGGTAGTGAGACCATTTCACGCAACCCAAAAACGCAAAAGATAGTCAGCGCAACTGAGAAAGAAAGGATAACCGATATCCTTCGTTCCCCCATCAGCCATAGGGAGCATGACAGAAAGAGAAACGTCGAAAGATCAAAACCAATAGTTACCATTCCCAGGAGGTAAGCGCACAATGCGATCATGATCAAAGGGATGCGGCTATCAACTTTTTGATGATTTTCGCCTAGGTCAGAGGGCTTTTTTTTACGATGAAGTGTGATTAAAATATAAAGCCCAATAAAGCATGCGGCCGTGACAAGTGGCAGGACAAACATGACGTGTTCAATACGAGAGGCGGTGGACACTACATCGAACAAAAACCACATATGAAAGACAATCAAACACGACACGAACACAGCGTGACCAGTATTAAGCCTTTTTAGATAATTTCCAAGCATCCTCTGGCCCACAAATTGAAAGTTATAAGGCCCAGCATTATGCTGAGCCTTATTTATGCTTATTTGTCGTATGTGTCTTTATACTTCGACATGGTTGCAAACCCTTCGTCCAATATATCCTTTGAACGTTCCGGGCCTGTCCATACGGCTCCTAAAGAGCCCTTTTTAACCGCCTCTTTGTACTCTTCCGACTGAACCATTTTTTGATATGCGTTCACGACAGTTTTGTACCGATCGGGAAACTCTTTAGCAAATTTAGAACTGGCTATAAAAGTGGCATATGTATTCGCCACGGGCGGTACCGTCACACCATATTCAGCTTTTAACACAGTATTAAGGTGAGGCACTCCAG
>DDCR01000075.1 GCA_002335115.1 Oceanospirillaceae bacterium UBA2001 | reverse complement strand
TAGTAAAGTTCAAACCTCAAATTTAGATAGCCATCGTCATCATATTATTGAGGCCTTGCAGCAGCCAGACCTTGCCAGCATTGTGGCTAGCTTAGGCTTATTAAAAGGGCGAGACAAATGGTTAGACAAAGCCATACGCACCATGGAGCATGGTTCTCCCACTAGTCTACATCTGATTTATCGAGCGTTTAACATGAATTTCACTACTGTTGATGATGCCTTGTTGCAGGAATACGTTCTGGGGGTTAACGCCACCCGCTTGGGAGAATTCAAAGAGGGTGTTAGGGCGTTATTAATTGATAAAGATCGAACACCTAATTGGCGTTATACCAGTGTTGAGACTACGCCTAAAGCATGGATTGATCAGTTTTTTAGTACTAACAATATGGTGCCAGCCCAATTTCTGTGATCATGTTAACCGTGAATTGATTTATTAATAGGATAATAAAAATGACAAAAATCGCGTTTATAGGGCTGGGGAATATGGGTGGTCCAATGGCGGCTAATCTACTCAAGGCCGGGCACTTAGTGACGGCCTTTGATTTAGTTCAAGTCGCATTGGACGAGTTTGTTAAATTGGGCGGTGTTGCTGCTAGTTCGGCTTCTGAAGCGGTGATTGGAGCCGAAGTCGTGATTAGCATGCTACCTGCCGGCCAACATGTAGCGGGGCTATATCTAGGCGATGAACGAGGGCAAAATGGACTTTTAAAATTACTAGCTAAGAACTCCTTAGTTATTGACTCTAGTACTATTGATGCACAAACATCCCGTCAGGTGGGGGCTGTAGCCCAAAAACTTGGTATTTCTTTTATTGACGCCCCTGTTTCAGGTGGCACAGCGGGGGCCAAAGCGGGTACTCTAAGTTTTATTGTGGGTGGCGAAAAAGATGCTTTTGCACAGGCGCAGCCCATACTTAAAGCTATGGGGGCCAACATCTTTTATGCAGGTGACGTCGGCTCTGGTCAAGTTGCTAAAATGTGTAATAACATGCTTTTGAGTGTGTTGATGGCGGGCACTGCTGAAGCTCTGCGCATGGGCATGGAAAACGGTCTAGATGCTGAGGTGTTATCAGACATTATGGTTAAAAGTTCGGGCAGAAACTGGGCTTTGGAAATTTATAATCCCGTGCCTGGGGTCATGAAAGGCACTCCGGCCAGCAAAGATTACCAAGGCGGTTTTATGGTGGACTTAATGAACAAAGACCTTGCTCTCGCCCTGGCCGCAGCAAAAGTCTCTGGTTCCTCTGTGCCTATGGGCCAACAAGCTTCCATGTTATTTAAAGCACATGGCGAGGCAGGTCATGGGGGGCTAGATTTCTCCAGTATTTATCAACACTATGCCAATCACAAAGTTTAACGTGATCAGTAATAAAGTTGAGTTAAACTGTGATCTACCGGTCGCACACTAGTAAACTTAAAATAGAGTTTCCTTATGGTGGATGATTATAAAAGTTATTGACAAAGGTTACGTCAGATCATTTAAATAAAAAGTAAGAGACAAATAAATTAAAAGTTAATTAAAAGTGAATAAAATATATTTTATAAAACTAATGGTCTACACTTTCTTTAGTAAAACCCCTTGTGCCCAGTTGATCTGGGCTTTTTTATGCTTCTATTTTTAATAGTTACGTTATGCCAGGCACTCATTTTTAAGGCTTTTTTTGTAAGTAAGGGTGTAGTTAAACATGACTGTAGTGTTCAGCTTTCACTTTAGTTTAGTCATGCCCCTTAACGCCTGCAGTTAGGCTGCGTCTGATATTAAGCCAAAACACACATTGCGGGTATTACCGTCTTAATCTACATTATTTCTATTGAATAAGTGGTCTACTTAAACGGTTTTTATTTTTCAAAAAAATGTCGACATTTTTTATTAATGGCGATATTATTGATTAAAAGGCGGATTAAATAGCCGCAATTTACATCAATGAGATTTAATTATGGCAACGCGTACCGAATTTTCTTGGCAGGATCCTTTCTTTTTAGACCAGCAACTCACTTCTGAAGAGCGCATGATTCGAGATGCAGCTCGAGATTACTGTCAGGATGGTTTAGCCACCCGGGTATTGAAGGCTAACCGCGAAGAGGTGTTTGATCGTGAGATTATGAACGAATTTGGAGCTTTGGGCTTATTAGGCGCTACCATCCCAGAAAAATATGGCTGTGCTGGCGTTAATTACGTGAGTTATGGCCTAGTAGCGCGTGAAGTGGAGCGGGTAGACAGCGGCTACCGCTCAGCCATGAGCGTACAGTCATCTTTAGTAATGCACCCTATCCATGCCTATGGCACGGAAGAGCAGCGTATGAAGTACCTCCCTAAACTAGCCAGTGGTGAGTGGGTGGGGTGTTTTGGATTAACTGAACCTGATTCTGGTTCCGATCCAGCCAGTATGAGCACTCGTGCTGAGGCTGTTGATGGCGGTTACCGCTTGACGGGGGCAAAAATGTGGATTACCAACTCGCCTATTGCGGATGTGATGGTGGTGTGGGCGAAGTTAGATGATGTGATTCGTGGTTTTGTATTAGAACGTGGCATGGATGGTTTAACCACACCTAAGATCGAAGGGAAGTTTTCCTTGCGTGCCTCGGTGACAGGCGAAATAGTGATGGATCAGGTGTTTGTGCCAGAAGCCAATTTATTTCCTACCATTAAAGGCCTCGCAGGGCCTTTTGGTTGTTTGAATAAGGCCCGTTATGGTATTGCTTGGGGTGCTCTTGGGGCAGCTGAGTTTTGCTGGCATGCGGCGCGTCAATATACCTTAGATCGGAGTCAATTTGGTCGGCCATTAGCGGCCACCCAACTGGTGCAAAAGAAACTGGCTGATATGCAAACCGAGATTTCTATCGGTCTGCAGGGGTGTTTGCAAATGGGCCGTTTAATGGATGATGGCAACTGCCCTGTTGAACTCATTTCGCTAATGAAGCGAAATAATTGTGGCAAGTCTTTGGATGTAGCGCGCCAGTCTCGCGATATGCATGGCGGTAACGGGGTAAGTGATGAGTATGGTGTCATACGACATGTCATGAACCTCGAGGCAGTGAACACTTATGAAGGCACTCACGATATTCATGCCTTGATATTAGGCCGCGCTCAAACGGGTATTCAAGCTTTTTACTAGGCCATCTACTATGACCATAACAACCCCATTGCAAGGCATTAAAGTGCTGGATATGAGCCGTGTGTTGGCCGGCCCGTGGGCTGGGCAAATGCTGGCAGATTTGGGTGCAGATGTAATTAAAGTCGAGCGCCCTGGCACGGGCGATGATACTCGCGCTTGGGGCCCACCTTATATGCCTGCTGCCGCTGGTTATGGAGCTACTGATGCGACAGAGGCAGCTTATTTTCAAGCGGCTAACCGAGGTAAGCGCTCTTTGTGTGTGGACATAGCCACGCCCAAAGGCCAAGATCTAATTAAGCGGTTAGTGGCCCAAGCGGATGTGCTGATTGAGAATTTCAAAGTGGGTAGTTTGGCTAAGTATGGGCTAGATTTCAATAGCTTAAACGCCCTCAATCCACGTTTAGTATATTGCTCCATCACGGGCTTTGGTCAAACGGGGCCCTATAAAGATCGCGCGGGTTATGATTTTATGATTCAGGCCATGGGGGGCTTAATGAGTGTCACGGGTAGTGAAGGCGGTGAGCCGATGAAGGTGGGCGTGGCATTAGCAGATATCATGACGGGTTTATATGCCTCAAATGCCATTCAAGGCGCTCTGATCCATCAATTACGCACAGGGCAGGGGCAACACATAGATTTGGCCTTACTGGATGTGCAAGTGGCAAGTTTGGCTAACCAGGCGATGAACTACTTGGCGACCGGGCAAAACCCAAAGCGCCTTGGTAATGCTCACCCGAATATCGTGCCTTATCAAGCGTTTGCTACGGCAGATGGGCACCTTATTTTGGCAGTTGGAAATGACAAACAATTTGAGCGATTCTGTAAGGTAGCTGGAGCACAACAACTGGCTATTGATCCTCACTACCAAACCAATGCCCTGCGGGTGGCGAATCGGCCACTATTGATACCCAAGCTGATGCAGCTGTTAAAACAACAGGCAACTGATTGGTGGTTAACTGAACTCAATGCTGTGGGTGTGCCTTGTGGACCAATATGTAACCTTGATGAAGTATTTGATAACCCACAAATTCAAGCTCGAGAAATGAAAATTGCTTTAGACCACGAGCAACTGGGCAAGGTGCCCAGTGTAGCTAACCCCATTAAACTTTCAGCCACCCCTTTGCAATATACCCAAGCGCCACCGATGTTAGGCCAGCATACCCAAGTGGTATTGCAGGATTGGTTGGCTATGTCTGAGGCCGAATATACCGCTTTATTAAGCGCTCAGGTGATTGCTTAACGCTCGCTTAAGTCATAGCTGAGGGAATGGCTTAGTCACCGACCATGGCTGAGCATTTTCCCAAGGCTAGGTTTCTAATACCCAGGCATGGGTGCAGTTAATCAGCCTCTAGCTAACTTGGTAGCAGGGTGTGTAATCCTGGCCACCAGGCAGCTTCATGCGATCTTGGGCCACAAAACTTTTCAGTAAGACATCAAGTTTATCCAGCATTTCTGCTTCTGCTTTGAGTTGAAAGGGGCCATGTAAGCGAATCTGTTCTAAACCGAAGGTCTTTACATTACCCGCCACTATGCCACTCATGGCTTTGCGTAAATTACTGGCTAAACTGGCAGTGGGTAGGTTGGCTGCAAGTTTCAGGTTAGCCATGTTGCCATGGGTGGGTATAAAGGGGTGTTGAAAATCCTCCTCAATGTGCAACTGCCAGTTGTAATGGTAGGCATCACCCGCTTTTTGTCGGTGTTCTACCACCTCTTTCATATAGGCTTTGATAGCTATTGCCACGGCACTTGGGTTATCGATGATAATCTCGTATTTGGCTTGGGCTTTAGCCCCCAAAGTGGCTCCAATAAAGGCATCAATTTGCTCAAAGTAGGCTTTCGCACTGGTCGGCCCCGTAAATATCAAAGGCACCTTGAGTTCATCATTTGTGGGGTGAAGTAAAATGCCTAATAAATACAAAATTTCTTCTGCGGTGCCTACTCCCCCTGGAAACACAATAAAAGCGTGGCCCAGTCGCACAAACGCTTCAAGGCGTTTTTCAATATCAGGCATGATGATTAATTCGTTGACCATGGGGTTAGGAGACTCGGCGGCAATAATGCCTGGCTCGGTTAGTCCGATGTAGCGATAATCGTGGCGCCGTTGTTTAGCATTGGCGATGTGAGCGCCCTTCATGGGTCCTTTCATTGCTCCTGGACCGCACCCAGTGCAAATGTCATACCCTCTTAATCCCAATTCATAACCCACTTTTTTGGTGTAATCGTACTCGATGGTGTTAATTGAGTGGCCACCCCAGCACACCACAATACTGGGCTTGCGCCTTGGTGCGAGGGCTTGGGCGTGGCGTAGTATTTGAAATACTAAGGCGGTAAGTTCAGCGCCAGTGCGCAACTCTTCCTTATGCAGTAAATTATTACTCAGGTAAATAATATCGCGTAACACTGAATAGAGGTTTTCTTTGATGCCAAGAATAATTTCACCATCCACAAAGGCGCTAATGGGGGCATTATTGAGTTGCAACAGCACACCTCGGGTTTGGG
>DDCR01000013.1 GCA_002335115.1 Oceanospirillaceae bacterium UBA2001 | reverse complement strand
TGCACAGCCTCAGAAGATTTTGGCACTGTAGGACTGGGCAGTTGCAAATTATCCAGACTAGGCAGCGGTCCAGAAGGCATTACCAAACGCTCGCCTTTGGTGTCAGTAGCTTGCACATTAGAGTTGGATTGTGCATCTTCAGACTGGCTATTACTGGTGTTAGGTGCATCCGCCATGATCGGAGTAATGGACAACTCACATTCATCCTCCACCCACTCAAACACTTCTTCAACATCATCAATTTTGCAGCTTGTCATGAGTTCTATATTCCAAGACACATAACAATTATCCGCTACCAAAGACTCCAATGGTGGAAGTTCACTCGCATCTAAGGTCGTTTTTATTTCCCCTAACGTAGCTAACTCACGCAACATGCGCACTGGGTCATTTCCACCTTTAAGCATGTCTGTGTCGGGTTTAAAGTCTATTTTAAAGCCAATTTGTTGGCGCACAGCACCAAGGTTTTCTGCCTCTGGGATGACGGGCAGCTCAGGTTCAAGAACCTCGTTAATCCCCTTGTCTTGAGGTGGATTGGTGTTTACTTGACTCGAGCTATCAGCGTAAGTTGCGCCATCCAATACCGCTTGAAAGACCGCAGTCAATTGATTAGCACGCTGCAAATCTGGTTCTTGTTCAGCTTGCAAAGCCTCAAGTAGACCCCTTAAACAATCAACTGATTGCAAAAAAAGCTCAATGCCATCTGCGTCTATCGCATGGCCCCCATCACGGACTTTATCTAATAAAGTTTCTAAAATATGAGTAAACTCAGAAACCTGGACAAATCCAAAGGTCCCACTGCCACCTTTGATTGAATGAGCAGCCCGGAATATTGCATTAATTTGTTCACTGTCGGGGTTATCTACGTCTAAATCAAGCAGGGCAGCTTCCATCAGTTCAAGGCCTTCAAAACTTTCCTCAAAGAACACTGCATGGAATTGGCTCAGATCAATACTCATGTCATAACCCTTTTACTGACTTGTTGTTGGCGTTGAAATTACACACCCTAGCCTGACGTTTGAACTCTAAAAATACTTACCCTATGACTTTTTTAATCGTAGCGAGCAGTTTATCAGGATTAAATGGTTTGACCACCCAGCCTGTGGCTCCAGCCCCTTTACCAGCCATTTTCTTATCCCCTGATGTTTCCGTGGTTAACATCAGAATGGGAGTGTACTTATAAGCTTCTAGCTGGCGCAGTTGCTTTACTAACTGGATTCCATCCATCACAGGCATATTGACATCACTTAAGACCAGATCAAAAGTTGTACCCTCAGCAATATCAAGCGCCTGCTGTCCATCTGCAGCCTCCACCACTTCATAACCAGCACTTTGTAAGGTAAACACCACCATCTGGCGCATTGACGCAGAATCGTCTACTGCCAGTATTTTCGTCATCAATATAACTCCACTCAAAGATAAAGTAATTTTTATTCCATGCTACAAAATTTATCATGCCTTTGCTATGTAATCAAAGACTCTAATTTAGATCATTTAACCCAGTTCCTGAGTTAGGCCTGACACTCGAATGAGTTCTTGGATGTTTTTAGGAACGTTAAATAAGGCGACTGCCACATTTTTTGCAGCACAACTCTTTTTAAATGCTAACAGTAGCTGTAAACCTGCCGCATCAACTCTCACTAACTCAGATGCATCTATCATCATCTCATAATCGGCTGGTGTTTCAGTTAACAAGCGTTTGAGCCAAACTTCCACTTGCGCGATGGTTAATTCAGCGTCCAACTGTATGGTCGCACTGCCAGCCATAACATGCCCCTTTACTGGTTAATCTATCAAATCAAATTAACCCAAATTAAACTATACTTGGACTAATCAGTAATACTGGTTTTATACCTGTTTTATCCCTAGTGTAAGTGAAAGCTAAGCCGATTTAAATAGCCTCTCCACAAGGTCCCTCCAACATTATTTAACCAGGCCGACCGAAGACTTTAAGCGCACAAAAATGATGGCCGTAGTAATCGCATCCCCAAGGGCCGTATGCCGGCCTAGGACAGGTACGTCTAAACCTTTAGCGATAGCTTCGAAAGATAAGTTAATCTGGCAATCTACACTACCAGAAAGTTGCTTTTTCTTTCGATATAAGTCCATCACATCAACACATCGATTAGGCATACCGAAGTCAAATAGGGGTCTTACATATCGGTCTAAAACAGCTAAATCATAGGCTATGTTATACCCTACAATCGGGCGATTACCTATAAATTTAAGCAGTTGTTCTATCGCTTCGGCTACAGGCAAACCTTCATTAAGATCAATACGGCGCAGCTTGTGAATTTTTACAGAGTCTTTCGGTAAGTCTTTGGGTGGAGACAAGGTTAGGGACAATTTTTCACTACTCAAAACACGGTTGCCTTTAATCACCACCGCTCCGATGGACAATATCTGTGCTTTAGAAACATCTAAGCTGGTGGTCTCAATATCCAAAGATACCAGTTCTTTGCCATAGTAGTGCTGAAATAGATGCGCCCAACCACTCTTGAGTTGACGCACCTTCCAAACATCTTTAACACGGCGTAACCGTCGCTTAATCATCATAACTGTCAACCTAGACGATACCTCAAGGATAGGTGTTTCTTAAAGTCTTTAACGACTTGAAGTGACTGCCTCAACAAATCTTTTTCTAAACGATCCAAGGACTCTAAGTTGATATGGTTATTCAATTCTTCAGGCGTGCAATCTTGCTCTTGTTGCTGCAAATGGTGGGCCAAACGGATCCATTGCAATATTGAAAAAGACTCCATCAACTCACTACCGAGACGCGGGGGCAATACACCCAGTTTAATTAAGCTTTCAATACGTTTGTAAGTATTAGTTTCGGCGACCTGATATTGCATGGCTAAAACTCTCACCCCATGGACTATGGGGAAAATACCACCCTTTTTAACATCAATTCCCGCCGCTCTATCCCTAATGCCACCCATAAAGTTCAAAGGTGTTTCAAACACGAGGGCCACTTCCGCAAAAGATGTTAAAAATCGTTGTTGTTGCTGTAATTCCCTTAATAACCAGTTGCGACTGGTCTTAAATAAGGCTTTATTACCCGCCACTGCATGTGCATCTATTGATATAGATAAATTCAGTAAACTATCATTATCAGCCTTTGCAACCCAATCTCGCATGCGCTGGGTCCATTCACTCAAGGGTTGCACCCAAAATGGATTGTTCACCATAACCTGTCCAGGACACCTTGGATAACCCAAATCTACTAGGGTTTGAGTATAATACTCCATGGTTTTTTGGCATTCAGGCCAATCTAGGCTGTCACGCATAATCAGGCCATTGTCTTGGTCAATTCTAACAATCTGTTCACCTCGGCCTTCACTGCCCATCATCACTAAACACACATGGGGCAGCACACTTTCAGGAACAACAAGATTAAATAACTTCGACATCAAACGTTTGTTAAGGGCCGCCAACAAATCCATGGCGAAGCGAACTTTAACACCCTGGGCATAAAGTGAACGAATTAAGTTACCCATATCCCCCGCTGCTGCCTTAAGTTCGTCAATACTCGTCGCGCGTTCGATCCGTAATCCCACCACATGCGAATGACTAGAAAAATAACTTAAAGTGTCTGCTAAATCAATAATGCCATGCAATTCAGAACTTTGCATTACCACCACTCGGTCAATTTGGTGCAATGTCATCAAAATAAGTGCATTAAAAAGGTAATCTCCAGATTCGACCGTAATCAATCGATAGTTTGCGATGGCTTGTACATCGGTGGTCACAGGAAGTTTATCTAACACAATTGCGTTTAATAAATCTGTCCCAGTCACCATGCCATACCGTTTGCCACGCTGCACTAGCGCACAATCAACTTGTTGCTCATTCATAAAACGAGTGGCATCTTCTAAACTGGAACCATGGGGCAATAATGAAGCAGCACGCATACAAGAACTGTCTATGCGTGCAAGCATAAACTCGGTCATGTTTAGTGAATCATTTTTTTGTTCTAACAACTCGTTTTTTAGTGACAGATTTTTGTTGAAAAAATCACCAAAGTGAGGATTACGATAAATAAGGTCCAACAATATTTTTGTAGGAAGGATGTAACAAATAGTTTCTTCATCGGCGATGAAATCATGAATTGCGGAGCCACGCAGGGCTGACCAAGCTCCAAAATAGTCATCATTGGTATAGTGCACAAACGTGTGCCCACGGCGCTGGTCTGCATTTTTAACATCTAATTCGCTGACGCAGCCTTTTAAAATAATGTACAAACCTTCAGGCACATCACCTGTGCTAATAATCACTTCACTAGCTTGGTAATACGCTATATCAAGACTATCTTGCAATAGGCTGTACTCGTCCTCGTCTAACAAATTAAACGGCAAGACATCCGCATTAAAAGCGTTGCTAGAGTGCATGATTCATCATAAAACACCTATAAAAACCACTCCATTGTTCAATAATATGCAGAGCCACTATTGCGCGGCACACGAATATTTTGCACAATTTGTTGAATATGTTTGGGCGGTTCTGGTGTTAAGTGCGCCACTAAATAGGCCACAATAAAGTTCAACACCATTCCTAAAGCACCAAACCCTTCTGGTGAAATACCCATTAGCCAATGTTCCGGCTCACCACCCAAAAACTTAAAGTACACGATATAACTTATGGTGGAGATCAGGCCCACTAACATACCACTTATGGCCCCATATTTATTCATCCTCTGATAAAAGATCCCCATAATAATGGCTGGAAAGAACGAAGCGCAAGCTAAGCCGAATGCCAAAGCCACTACGGCAGCCACATAATCGGGTGGATGCATTCCCAAATAACCAGCAACCAGCACTGCCACCATGGCAGCTAAGCGCGCGGCCAGAAGTTCCTGTCTGTCAGTAATTTGAGGCCTAATGGTTTTTTTCAATAGGTCGTGAGACACAGAAGTTGCTATTACAAGCAGCAATCCAGCAGCTGTGGACAAGGCCGCTGCCATGGCACCCGCTGCGATGAGGGCAATAACCCAGTCTGGAAGTTCAGCTATTTCTGGATTGGCCAGCACCATAATGTCTGAATCAACATAAATTTCATTCGCAAAGGGTTGGACTTTTGGGTCAAATTCGCCGGAACTTGGATTCACCACGTGCCTTTGATTAGAATAAAAATTACGCGCCACTTTGTCTTCTGCAGCGCCCCAATAAATAGGTTTATGTTGACGTCCCGTGAAGGCATCTCCCGCAGCATACTGGGTCCGACCGTCGGCATTATGATCATACCAAGCAATTAAACCTGCATTTTCCCATTTTTTAAACCACTGGGGCATTTCTTCGTAAGGCGTACCTAAGTTATCAGCACCATTTACAGTTTCGATCAGATTGATTCGACCAAAAGCGGCTACGGCAGGTATGGACGAGTAAAGAATGGCAATAAAAACAAGCGCCCAAGCGGCCGATATGCGCGCATCTCTGACCCTAGGAACAGTAAAAAAGCGCACGATCACGTGGGGTAATCCTGCCGTGCCGAACATCAATGCAGCGGTGATAAAAAACATATCAACTTTACTTTTACTTCCTTCAGTAAAGCTTGAAAACCCCAATTCTGTAACTAAACCATCAAGGTGGTCCAAAACTGACATGCCATTATTTAAAGTCGCTCCCAGTCCAGTTTGAGGTAATAAATGCCCAGTCATTGAAAAGGTTAGAAACAGTGCAGGCACTGTAAAGGCAAAAATCATGACACAATACTGAGCCACTTGGGTATAAGTAATACCTTTCATACCCCCTAATACAGCATAAAAAAAAACA
>DDCR01000198.1 GCA_002335115.1 Oceanospirillaceae bacterium UBA2001 | reverse complement strand
AATCGATGCATTAAACCGTCTGGATTGAAGGCGCTAATCCCCAACTCTTTGGCCAGCTCGGTATCCTCTCCAATCCACGCTCTCTGAGTGCTTGTGGATCGGTATTGACTTAGTTTTTGTTTGACTTCAGCTAAGTTAGCGCAACAATGAATGTCAAAATAATCACACCAAAATCCTTCAGGGGGTTGAGGAGGTACGTGCCAAAAGTCATCGGCTAGATGGTAAAACAGTACCGGTTTTTGACCCTGTTGTATGAGCACATAGCAATGTGGGCTTTGGGTAACGGGTAACCACCAAACAAAATGGGGGTTGGCTTTAAAGGGGCTGTGGTAATCGTCTAGAAAATGAAGCTTTGGGGTACCACTGTGGATCAATATACTGTCACACTGCTCTGCATGCATGGCTTTTTCTGCAAGCCCAAGCAAGCGTTTTAAATGGCTGGGGTATAAGGTGGCAAATTCGGTGAGCATAATCATTGATCCAAGTGAGACAACGTCAAGTTATTATGGTGCTGTTAAAGGCAGTAAGCAAGGCTTTAAATCAGGCCTAACTAACATTCTATATAGTTGTTTTAAAAGATTATTTAGGCTGATTCATACAGCTATTCACTTTCTAACTAGGCGTGTTTCACTATTTCGATTGCAGCACCAAAACCCTAAGGCGTACAGTAGGGAAGTCTTAATGACTTTGTTTTGAACGTAAACTCCTAGGAAATAATAATGAAAAAAACACTACTTGCACTTAGCCTTGGGCTAGGACTCGCAGTATCAGGTGTGGCGCAAGCTAAAACCTTGGTCTTTTGCTCTGAGGGTAGCCCGGAGGGATTTAACCCTTCGCTTTATTCTGCAGGCACGACCTTTGATGCTTCTTCTCAAACTATATTTAACCGCTTAGTTCAGTTTGAAGCCGGTTCAACAAAAGTTGTGCCTGGTCTAGCTGAATCGTGGACTGCTTCGGCAGATGGCTTGGAATATACATTTAACCTTCGTAAGGGCGTTAAATACCATACCACTAAAGATTTCACACCCACACGTGATTTTAATGCCGATGATATTTTGTTCACCTTTAACCGCATGTGGAAAGAAGACCATCCTTACCATGACGTTTCAGGTGGCGACTACAAATACTTTGGTTGGATGAGCATGGGTGACCTACTTAAATCGATTGAAAAAGTAGATGACTATACTGTGAAGTTCACTTTGAACTACGCTGAAGCGCCTTTTGTGTCTAATATGGCCATGGACTTTGCTTCGGTCTTATCCGCTGAATATGGCGATGAACTGGCTGCTTCTGGTAACAAAGATGACATCGATCATAAGCCTGTGGGCACCGGTCCATTTGTATTTAAGTCTTACCAAAAAGACGCCATGATCCGTTACACCGCGCATGATGACTATTGGGGTGGCCGTTCTAATATCGATAAGTTAGTGTTTGCCATTACCACTGATGCTAATGTGCGTTACCAAAAACTAAAGGCTGGCGAATGCCATGTGATGCCTTATCCAAACCCTGCTGATGTGGCAGCGATGGACAAAGATCCAGAAATTAACCTACTGCGTCAAGAAGGTTTGAACGTGGGTTATTTAGCGTTTAATACTGAAAAGCCTCCCTTTGACCAAAAGCTTGTGCGCCAAGCCTTGAACATGGCCATTAATAAGCAGTCTATTCTAGACGTGGTATTTAAGGGTGCGGGCTCTATCGCTAAGAACCCAATTCCACCAACTATTTGGTCGTACAATGATGATGTAAAAGACTACGACTACGATCCAGAAAAAGCCAAAGCCATGTTGGCTGAAGCGGGTGTGTCAGGTTTGAAGACCAATATTTGGGCTATGCCAGTGCAGCGCCCATACAATCCTAATGCTCGCCGTATGGCCGAACTAATCCAAGCAGACTGGGCTAAGGTTGGCGTGGAAGCAGAGATTGTCACCTTTGAATGGGGTGAGTACTTGAAGCGTTCTAAGAACGGTGAACATGACACTGTGCTTCTAGGTTGGACAGGTGACAATGGTGACCCAGACAACTTTATGTATGTGTTGTTAGGTTGTGATGCTGCAAAAGATGGCGGCAACCGCGCGCGCTGGTGTAATGAAGAGTTTGACAGCACCTTGCGTCAAGCTAAAAAGGTCACTGACCAAGCCCAACGGACCACTTTGTACGAAAAAGCTCAGGTTATCTTTAAAGAAGAAGCGCCTTGGGTAACGATTGCTCACTCGGTTGTGTTTAAGCCAGTGCGTAAAGAAGTGACTGGCTTTAAGGTACACCCTTTGGGCAGCCACATTTTCTATGATGGTGTTGATCTTAAATAACCTTTCGTTACACTCAGTTTGAGTTGCTAGACCCAATGGTTGCTTTAGCCCAAAGCTATAGCAACCATTCAGTCTAGTCTCTGATACTTTGTTATGGCCCACCCTTTCTAATATTGAGTTGCTTTTATGCTTAAATTTTTATTTAAACGCCTGCTGGTGTTAGTGCCAGTGTTTTTTGGTGTCACCCTAGTGGCGTTTGGATTTATCAGGGTGTTACCGGGTGATCCTGTTGAAGTATTAGCAGGAGAGCGAGGTGTGTCAGCCGAGCGTCATGCCGAACTGATGACGCAGTTGGGATTAAATGAACCTCTATGGCAGCAGTACCTGAACTACATAGGTGATGTATTACAAGGTGATTTAGGCACGTCGCTGATTACGAATAGGCCCGTAGCAGAGGAGTTTTTTGAGCTCTTTCCTGCCACTGCTGAGTTGGCCATCTGTGCCATTCTCTTTGCTATCATTTTGGGCATACCAGCGGGTATTATTGCCGCTGTTAAACGGGGTACTTTGATCGACCAAGGCATTATGGGTATTTCTTTAGCTGGTTATTCAATGCCTATATTTTGGTGGGGTTTATTACTGATTATCCTCTTTTCTAACACCTTAAACCTAACTCCAGTTTCAGGGCGATTATCGTTTTTGTTTGAGGTGGAACCAGTGACAGGCTTTATGCTTATCGACAGTTTTCTCAGTGATGAGAAAGGGGCGTTTAAGTCGGCTATGCACCATTTGGTGCTGCCTTCTGTGGTGCTGGGCACCATTCCTTTGGCCGTAATAGCCCGTCAAACTCGCTCCGCTATGTTAGAAGTCTTAAGTGAAGACTACGTGCGTACGGCGAAGGCGAAAGGCTTATCGCCCTTGCGCGTTATCGCTATTCACGCGCTTCGCAATGCCATGATTACAGTCGTCACAGTGATTGGCCTGCAAGTAGCAGTATTACTGGCGGGTGCCATTCTTACGGAAACCATATTTGGTTGGCCTGGCATCGGTAAATGGATCATCTTTTCTGTCTTTAGTCGTGACTATTTTGCGGTTCAGGGTGGGTTACTTCTTATTGCCACTAGCGTGATGGTGGTTAACCTGACTGTGGATCTTCTTTATGGCCTTATCAACCCTCGTATTTTGCACTGAGATTTAGAACCATGACATCCCTAACAGCAAAAACTTCTTACTCTGTGCGCAGTCAACAATGGCGTGAATTTTGGTTTTATTTCAGTGCCAGCAAAACTGCAGTAGCAGGCTTATGTTTTCTCATTGGTGTGGTCCTCATGGCAATATTTGCTGACGTCATTAGCCCTCACTTACCTGCTGAACAATACCGAGACTTTACGGAAATTCCTCCAGCCTGGATGGAAGGTGGACAGATGCGTTTTTTCTTAGGTACTGACTACGCCGGCCGAGACATGCTTTCTCGTATCATTCATGGTGCTCGTTTATCGCTTATAGCGGGCGCTATTGTCGTTATTATGTCTGCGTCCATTGGTGTTTTACTGGGCTTAGTGGCAGGTTTTCAAGGGGGTTGGATAGAAACTATTATTATGCGGGTTATGGACACCATTATGGCTGTGCCAGGCTTATTAATGGCGCTGGTACTAGTGGCTGTTTTAGGCCCAGGTTTGCTCAATGCCATGGTCGCTATTGCCATTACCTACACACCTTCTTTTGTGCGCTTAACCCGCGCATCGACCATGACAGAACTGAATAAAGACTATGTTACTGCAAGTAAAGTAGCTGGCGCTGGACCCATGCGCTTAATGTTTATCAGTATTTTGCCTAACTGCATGGCCCCTTTAATTGTTCAGGGCACCTTGAGTTTTTCGACTGCTATTTTGGACACGGCAGCCTTAGGATTTTTAGGCATGGGAGCACAAGCCCCATTACCTGAGTGGGGCACCTTAATCGCAGAAAATAGAGACCTGATGCTGAGTGCGCCTTGGACGGTGACCTTTCCTGGTATCGCCATATTACTGGCTGTATTGGCAATCAATTTAATGGGTGATGGTTTGCGAGACGCCCTAGATCCTAAGTTAAAGAGATCTTAATCATGGCTTTATTAGAGATTACAAATTTAACGGTTGAATTTGCCACCGCCCATGGGTCTTTAAAGGCTGTGGATCAAGTGAGTTTAAGTTTGGATGCGGGAGATATCGTCGCTATCGTTGGTGAGTCTGGCTCTGGAAAATCGGTCGCCATGCTGGCGCTAATGGGATTGTTGCCATGGACTGCCACTATTACTGCGGACCAAATGAATTTTGATGGTAAGGACTTACTTACTTTAAACGATAAGCAGCGCAGGGCTATTATCGGCAAAGATATTAGTATGATCTTTCAAGAACCCATGACGAGTTTGAACCCGTGTTTTAGTGTGGAGTATCAAATTAGTGAAGTCTTGGCCCAACACTTTGGGGGTAGCCGCAGCAGCCATAAAGGCAAGGTTATAGAGTTGCTTACAAAAGTGGGTATTCCAGCCCCAGAGACGCGCCTTAAGGCCTACCCCCACCAGCTTTCTGGTGGCATGAGTCAACGCGTAATGATCGCTATGATGATAGCTTGCGAACCCAAGCTATTGATTGCTGACGAGCCAA
>DDCR01000189.1:2501-6259 GCA_002335115.1 Oceanospirillaceae bacterium UBA2001 | reverse complement strand
CAGAAATTACCTTACAAAATCTTCAGCCTAGGGACCCCATGTTGGTATCAGACATGCTGGCTGTAGAGGGCCAAGAAGAATTAGCGCTACATCCCCAAGCGTTTGAAAGTCCGCCTCTTATGGTCACAGATGTAGGTGAGCCTCCGCGTTTATTTGAACCTCTGGTCATAGACGACCAGCTTAGTAATATTGATGACCTGGCTGACATGCTGGTATCAGCCATAGACATGAGCCAAGGTTGTGATCTTAAACAACAGCTCATTGCTGTTGAAACCCAACTCATTCAAAAAGCCCTCGACGCGACTTCAGGTAATGTCAGTAAAGCCGCAGACTTACTCAGTGTCAGGCGTACGACATTGATCGAAAAAATTAAGAAATATCAGCTTCAAGAAGTGAGTTAACATTGACGTAATCTCGTCTATGCTCATTAGAAGTGTTTTGTTTTTATATAAATACTGTTTAAAAAACATAAACTTAGTATAGTTTAATGTTTATGGCACTAAAATTGCATTTAAATTTGTGAATAGTTTTAAAGCCTTTTGGCAAACCACAAATGGAAGCAATGATGGCCAACACCAATCCAACAGTCGCATTACTAGATAGCCAAGACACCGGTCTAGACATGCTCGCCGAAATGGCAAGCAGTGCGGGCATGGTGGCCTTACCAGCTCATGACTTGAATGAGCTGGAAGTGTTATTTGGTCGGGGTCAAATCGACCTATTGGTCATTAACGCGGCTAGTTTACAAGTACCATTGGCGAGTATTTTTCAACACTTAGCCGCCTCTTTACACCGCGTCAGTGTGCTGGTTTTGGTTGAGGCGAATGACGTGGCTATGGCTGTTGAGGCGATGGCTTTAGGTGCCAAAAATGTCCTTCCCCTGCCCATTGAGCCTGGTCGTTTTAAACGCTATCTAGGCCAATTACTTGCGCGTCAGCCAGACGGGTTTATTTGTCGAGACGTGCGCAGTCAGCAGCTTTTAGCGCTCTCTGAACGGGTAGCACAAACGGATGTGACGGTGCTTATTGGGGGTGAATCTGGTGCCGGTAAAGAAGTCTTAGCCAAGCACATTCACCAAGCGTCACCTCGATCTAAAGGCGAATTTGTAGCAGTGAACTGTGCCTCGATCCCAGAAACCATGCTAGAAGACATGCTTTTTGGTCACGAGAAGGGGTCTTTTACTGGCGCCCATCAACGTTATTTAGGTTTATTTGAACAGGCCCAAGGTGGCACCTTGTTCTTAGATGAAGTGGGTGAGTTACCCTTTTCCTTGCAAGCAAAGCTTTTACGAGTGGTACAAGAAAAAGAACTCAAGCGTTTAGGTGGCACAGAAGTCATCAAGCTAGATGCACGCATTATTGCAGCCACCAACCGTGATTTACAAAAAGAAGTCTTAGAAAAGCGTTTCAGAGAAGACCTCTATTATCGCTTAAACGTGTTCCCTTTGAAGTTACTACCCCTTAAAGAGCGGGCGCAGGATATTCTACCGATAGCTCAGTTCTTATTGCAACGTCACCGTGGCTCTATGGGTGCCATGGCAGTCAATGCTCAGTTTGATGCGCCTGCATTAGGTTTTTTACAATCTTATTCGTGGCCAGGTAATGTGCGAGAGCTAGAAAATGTGGTGCAGCGTGCCTTAGTGCTTGCTGTTGGTGGCACCATCGGCCTAGAGCATTTACTCGTTGATGGTGGACTTGATGATTTTATGGAACAGATCCCTAATCTTGGGCTAGTACAGAATGTGAGTTCCCTACCACAAATGGCCGAGCAAGAGCATTACCAAACGTATCAAGCAACCGGCACAGATGGCGGCTTTGTTGGGCAAGACCTCGATAATCGAGGTTTGTCTGACGTGGCCCGCGACAGTGAACAAAAGATGATCTTAATCACCTTAGACCGACTCAATGGTAGCCGCAAAGACGCTGCTATTGAACTGGGCATTAGCCCCCGAACCCTTCGTTATAAGCTTGCTAAGATGAAAGATCTTGGTATGGCCATCCCTAGTTAAAGAGTAATAAATTATGAATGTAAATAGTGCAAACTCAATGCAGGGCATGATCAATCAAATGCGCATCATGGCCAGCCAATCACAAACACAAACGCCAGGTCTTAACGGTGTCAATCAAACTGAAGGCGCTTCTAGCTTTGGTGAAGCTTTATCTTCAAGCCTTAAGTCGGTGAATGAAACCCAAATGACGGCCAAAAATATGGCCGAAGCTTATGACCGTGGAGCCGACATTCCTCTAGCAGACGTCATGTTAAGCATGCAGAAGTCATCCATGGCCTACCAAGCGACCTTGCAAGTAAGAAACAAAGTGTTGTCGGCCTATCAAGACATTATGAAGATGCCCGTTTAAGCCCCCAATAATAACCATAACGACTAAGTTTTAGGAAAACCCCATGGCAGAGACAACGATGAATCAAACAGCATTACCAGCGGGTATAGAGACTCCAGAGCAGACTGTGCCACAAGGCATATGGTCTGAATTTTTGGCACAGCCTGCCGTAAGACGCACCTTACCCTTAGCCGTGACAGTATTCGCTTTATTGGTGATGGTGATGGTGTACATGTCATTAAATAAGGCTAGTTATCGGCCTTTATTTCCAGGCATGAGTGGTGTGGATCAGGCCGCAGCCTTTGAAAGTTTGCAAAAAGCCGGTATGGCCGTTGAAATTGATGCCGCCACAGGTTCGGTGAGCGTGCCCACTGATCTATACCATCAGGCGAAAATGGTCTTAGCGAGCCAAGGTATTCCAGCCACATCGACAGACGGATTTGCCATGATTCGTGACCAACAATCCATGGGTACAAGCCAGTTTATTGAACAAAAACGCTATCAATTAGCCATTGAAGAAGAACTAGGCAATTCAATTAGTAGCATTCAGGCAGTGCAGACGGCGCGGGTGCATCTTGCGGTGCCTAAGCAATCTGTGTTTGTGCGTAACCGAGTGGAGCCCACTGCATCGGTGATCTTAACCCTTGCCCAAGGGCGCCGATTATCCGAATCTCAAGCCCAGGCTGTGGTGCATATGGTGGCCTCTAGTGTGCCTTACTTAGAAGCTGCCAACGTTTCTGTGGTCGATCAGTTTGGTAATTTGTTGGCCAATGATCAAGATTTAAGTGGCCTAGGCATGAGTGATAAGCAGCTTAGTTATCGCAACAAATTAGAAAAAATGTACCAACAACGGATTCAATCTTTGTTAGGCCCATTGGTTGGCGCCAATAAGTTACGCGCAGAAGTGAATGCTGACATGGACTTTACGGTGCAGGAAATGACACAGGAAAATTATAATCCTGACACCATCGCCATCCGAAGTGAGCAGTTGAGTCAATCAGGCAGCCAGAAGACAGGGATTGAGGGTGAAGGTGTTCCCGGGGCTTTGTCTAATGAACCCCCCCAAGATCCTGTGATGCAAGAGAACCAAAATAACACCATTGATTTAGGTAATACACCTGGCGAAAAAGAAGTTGCGGGTCCCCTTAATCGCACTCGAAATTACGAAATTGATCGCACTATTCAACACACGAAACTGGCCACAGGAGAGCTAAAGCGCCTGAGCATCTCAGTTGTCATTGACGAGCCTCTGGTGACCAACGATGAGGGAGAGCAAGTGCGTCAGCCACTGACAGCTGATCAGGTTGAACGTTTTCAAAGCCTAGTTAAAACTGCAGTCGGCTTTGATGATCAGCGTGGCGATAATGTGACTGTGCTGGGTATGGCTTTTCAGATTGAGGCGATTATTCCAGAAACGCCTTT
>DDCR01000189.1:0-2494 GCA_002335115.1 Oceanospirillaceae bacterium UBA2001 | reverse complement strand
TGGTGTTTATTTTAGTTGTGCTTAGGCCAGCCATTAAACGTCTTGTGACCACTGAAGTTGCCGCAGAGGCCTCTGATGAAGCTATTGAGTTGGGCCCAGATGGCCAACCTATGGTTAAGGTGTCAGAGGGAGACATGATTGATGGGGAAACCTTAGAAGACATGAAAGCAAGAATGCGGCCAAAGAAATCTTCCGTATCCATGGATATGTTGGATACGGCCAACAGTTATGATGATAAAGTCGCGCTCATGCGTATGTTAGTCACCGAAGACTCCAAGCGAGTTGCTGGGGTCATGAGTAATTGGGTAAAGCAAGACCTTTAAGGTTTGCTAGAATACTTGCGACAGTAAGTTAAAGACGAGAAAGCACTATGGCTGATAAGAAAAAACTAGAACCCGATGTCGACCTAAAAAAGGAAGACGAGTTTCAGGCATTAACCAAAACTCAAAAGACGGCCATTATCATGATGGTTTTGGGGGAGGAAGAGGCGGCCAATGTTGTTGGTCACCTGCCCCCAAGAGAGGTGCAGCATTTAGGAGCTGCCATGGTTTCTGTAGCTAACGTGTCCCAAGGAGCGGTGGACATGGTGCTGGACGAATTTGTTCTGACTATGAAGCAACAAACCAATCTGTCTATGGGCACCAGCGATTATGTGCAGCGAGTGTTTAATAAAGCCCTGGGCGAAGATAAAGCATCGAGCGTCCTTAATCGAATTATTCCAACGCGCGCAAGTAACGGTTTAGACATTTTGAACTGGATGGACGCTCGCTCTATCGCAGAAATGATTCGTGGAGAACACCCCCAAATTATTTCTATTATTGTGTCTTTTTTAGAGCATGAAATAGCGGCAGACGTATTACATTATTTACCCGAAGATCTACGCGCAGACATTATTATGCGGGTGGCACAGCTAGAGACGATCCAGCCAGAAGCGTTAGAAGAACTAGAAACCATCATGCAAAAACAGTTTACCAGCAACTCTGCGGTGAAATCGTCTAATGTCGGTGGGGTAAACCAAGCAGCTAAGATAATGAACTTTACCAAGTCTGATATGGAGACCCAAATTATGGGTAACCTAATGGAACGTGATGAAGACCTCACAGGTCGTATTCAAGATAACATGTTTGTGTTTGACAACCTTTCAGGTGTGGATGCGAGAAGTATTCAGGTGCTCATTCGCAACATTGAAACCGATCTGCTGATGGTGGCATTAAAAGGAGCAGATGATCTGGTTAAAGATACGTTTTTAGATAATATGTCTAAACGTGCGGGTGTCCTCTTTCTTGATGACATGGAGGCTAAAGGCCCCATGCGTATTAGTGAAGTGGAAGAAGCTCAAAAAGATATTCTACGCACAGCCCGCCGATTGTCTGATGCGGGAGAGATGATGCTAGGTGGTGGAGCTGACTTTGTCTGATAATGTGATCAAACATGATTTTACGGGGGATTACCAAACCTTCGAAACGTCTTTGTCTGGGCTTGACGTTGAATTCTCGCCGTTTTTCTCTCTTACATCTCAAACGGAAGCAGCGTCTAAAGAGGGTTTCTCTGCGGCTGAAGTTTCTGTTGTGAGCCAAGCCCAAGCAAAACACGAAGATTGGAAGGTATTTACTGTGCCCCATGAGGATGCCAACTTTGCCGCTGCATCGGATACCTCGGAAGAGGGCGCATTGCTAACAGCAACAAATGGTGTTGAAGTTGACACTATTGAGACCCCAGATACCGCCAGTCACGATGAAGGCTATGAGCAAGGTTACCAAGAAGGCTATGATCAAGGTTTTGCATTGGGTCAAACTGAGGGTGAGCTGAAGGGTATTGAAACGGGCCAGCAACAAGTTGAGGTGCTAGAGCAACAGCGCAATAAAGACATGCAAGTGGCTTTAGGGCACCTATCACAATTGACCAATACCTTATCTGATGAATTGTTACAGCCGATGCAAACTTTAGCTGTGCACTTAGCTAAAGAGTTAGTGCGTGGTGAGCTAAGTTTATCCTCACAGGCCATAGAAAGGTTAATTATGCTGAGTATGGAGCAGCTTCAGAGCACCCAGTCTACTATTCAGGTGCATATGAATCCCCTTGAGTTTGAGCGTTTACAACAGCATAAAGGTTTGCCAGAACAATTGGTGTTGCAACCCAGTAATGATGTGTCTTTGGGCAGTATAAAGGTAGAGCATGCAGACAGTTGGGTCGAAGATTTGATGGAAGACCGCTTAGCACAAATTTCCCAGCAAGCGTTTGGATTTATTGATGAAAAATTGATTGAACCGCTTCAAATGTTGGACGACAAGCCATTACCAAAACCAGAAGTAGAGCTAGAATCAACATTAGAATTAGAAGCTGAAACGGAAATGGAAACGGAAACGGAAACGGAAACTCAAGCTGATATAGTTGCCTCAGAGGATAAGGGTTTAGAGAATGACTCGCCAGATCAAGCTTTGGCAACTGAACAAGACCTCAAGCTAGAGTTAGACACAGACACAGACACAGATAC
>DDCR01000148.1 GCA_002335115.1 Oceanospirillaceae bacterium UBA2001 | reverse complement strand
GATTTACCAGCTCTGATCTTATTTACAATTTCACGCCATTGTTTCTCTGGCCAGCGCCAGCTTTCAGGTTGGTCGGGAATAGAATGTCCTGTTTTTTTTGCCATCTTTTGTGTCCCTCAAAAAATAATCCAATAACATTATTGAAGTTGAAAGAATTATAACATTGCGGTCAATCATTTTTGCTTTTTTGGCGGTCTTTTTACCCCAACTATCTCTAGCTGCGATAAACCATGGTGTTATGGTTCTGGCACCTGTGATAATCGCTTCAACTGGCTTACCCCCTGAAGCTGTGGGCTTGATTGGTGGACTTGGTGGTTTTGGAGCCGTGTGGTTTTTTGCTGCAAATAGTGCAATTTTGCCCAGTCTAGGCTCATTGAATTCACTCTTTCTGGGGTGTTTGCTCGCGTCTTGTGCGGCAGCCAGCTTTGCCTTGCAATTAGGATGGCTTGGGTTCTTGGCAGCAATATTAGTGGGCTTCGGATACGCGATTTCTGCACCAGCTGGAAGTATTATTCTAGCGGCAAACACTCCAAAAAAATTCTGGGGAACACTTTTTTCACTGCGTATGGCTGGAGTGCCTGCTGGAGGCGCTTTTGCTGGTCTGGTAGTGGCCACTATCGTTGCTCAATATGATTGGCGCATTTCGCTAGTGGCACTTGTTTTGCCAAGCTGTTTGAGCCTGATTTTTTTGAGGTCAATTGCAGATGAAATCTATGTGCCTAATCCAAGCGTCAAATTTTCTATATTATCAATTTTCAACCCAAAATTATTTTTAACCCCGTTTCAGGTTCTAAAACGTATACCAAATTTGGCAACAATTACGTTTGTCAGTATTGGCTTTGCAGCTGTTCAGGGTTCGCTTTTCACATTTTTCACAACTTATTTGACGGATGCACTTGGCTTTAGTCTTGGTTTGGCGGGATCGTTGTATGCAGCTGTCCAATTATCAAGCTTTTTTGGGCGTATAATTGTGGGGTTTGCCGCTGATTTTATTGGATCAACTCGAGTTTTACTCGTTGCTCTCGGGGGTTGCTCGCCGGTTGGGCTTGTGATTTTGTATTCCTTACATGTCGATGATAGCCTTATGGTTTTATTTGTTAAATGCTCATTAATTGGTTCAATGATTGCTAGCTGGAATGGTTTATTCCTTGCTGAAGTCACGCGCGTTGCCGGTTCTGGAGATGTCGGTGAAAGCACGGCAGCATCTACATTTTTTACGTTCTTGAGTTATATGGTTGCGCCGTTGGTGTTTGGATTTGTGAGCTTTTATTTTAGTTATTATCATGCTTTTGCTCTTATGGGGTGTTTAGTAATTTTAAGTGCTTTATTTCTGCTTAAATCGATATTCGATAGTAGTTAGAGAGAAAGAATAATGGAGGCCGAGGTATGAAAGCAGCAGTTTACAATAGCACTGGTCTAGCAAGAGAGGTGCTAAAGATAAAGGATGAGCCGAAGCCGATACCCCAGAAAAATGAGGTTCTCATTGCGTTGCGGGCGTCTGGCATAAACCCTGCTGATGTAAAAAGAAGGGCTGGTTGGCGCAACCCTGAAATGCCTCACCCAAAAATTATTCCGCATTGTGATGGCGCGGGTGAGGTGGTTGCTGTCGGAAAAGATGTAAAAGATCGGAAGGTTGGTGATCGAGTTTGGGTCTGGAATGCGCAAGGGGGATATGATGGACCAGGTCGTGCTTTTGGAACAGCTGCTGAATTCATAGCCATAGACCGCATGCAAACCGCGATATTGCATGAAAAATTAAATTTTTTGGAGGGGGCCTGTCTTGGGGTGCCAGCTATGACAGCACACCATGCTGTTTTTGCAGACGGGGCAATTGAAGGCCAGACTGTGCTTGTTCAGGGTGGCGGGGGAGTGGTTGCCCATTTTGCGATACAGTTTGCTTCATCAAGTGGAGCAAGGGTCCTCGCCACAGCGGGTTCAGAACAAAGGTTAAGCCACGCTTTAGGAGCCGGCGCAAATACCGTTTTTGACCGCTATGATCCAAACCTATCCGCATTAATCTTAGATGCGACCAATGGCAAAGGAGTTGACCGTGTTATTGAATTAGAGTTTGGTGGAAACCTCCTTACTGATATGTCAGTTCTTAGGGCAGGCGGCGTTATTGCGGCATATTCCTCCACCCAGGTTCCAGCGCCGGTTTTTCCTTACTATAAAATAGCAGCCAAAGGAGGAACAATAAGGATAATTCAAAGCTTTGGATTTTCAGATTGCATAAGACGAAAAGCAATCAATGCGATTGATCAACTTTGTGCTGAGAATGGTCTGGTTGTTCCAATTGGGGAAGTTTATCCTTTAGATCAAATATCTCAAGCCCATGATGATGTTGAAGCGCAGAAAACTATTGGGAACATAGTTTTGGAGATTTAAATGCTGATGGTGGGTGTTTTATCATTTAAAGTTTGCTTCAAAATTAGAAATTTGCCCCAGCTATTCATCAATGATTGGCGTTCGAAGAAATGATCAGTTCGGTTATAAGCTCTCTCAACATGAGACCCTGTCTGGCGAGCTATAACCATCTCTGAGACTTCTCTGCTTGCTTGCTGTGTTTCTGACATCCAAGTCTTTAGAGATGTTCGGAGGCCGCGAGGCCTTGCCTAACTGCGCCGAACCTCGACAAGGTTGAAGGAAATTTGTCTTTTAAAAATTTTGCCACAAAATAAGGCCAGCGCAAAGGCTGGCCGAGTTTAG
>DDCR01000136.1 GCA_002335115.1 Oceanospirillaceae bacterium UBA2001 | reverse complement strand
CCCTAGGGGCATAACATCAACAAATGGATGTTCTGAATAGCGCGCTTCAAAGCGGGCCTGAAAGGATTCAAGAGATTCATGTTGAGTCAACAAAGGTGCATATAAGGTGGCGTGAATACCCCGAATCATGGGCACCAAATGGGGTACAAAGGTCAAGCCTACCGCCCCCCCGTTAGCGACTGAGATTCGTTCTTTTATTTCGGGTAAATGCCGATGACCAGCCACTCCATAAGCCTTAAAATTATCACCTGCTTCACACAACAAACTACCCACGGCGGCCCCACGTCCTGCGCCACTCACCCCTGATTTACAATCTGCCACAAGATGCTGCGTATCAATTAGACCTTGTTCTATTAAAGGTAACAAACCTAACTGCACCGCCGTTGGATAACAGCCTGGGTTAGCCACTAGACTGGCATTCTTGATGGCTGCTTTATTCACTTCTGGTAATCCATAAACTGCCTGCTTTACTAATTTGGGACAGCTATGTGACATCCCATACCAATGGGACCAAACATCAATATCTTGAATCCGAAAGTCTGCAGCTAAATCAATGACTTTAGTACCTGCAGCCAGCAAATCAGGGACTTGCTTCATGGCAACACCATTAGGAGTGGCAAAAAAAACTAGGTCAGCTTGCACCAAGGTTTCTGTTACCGGTTCAGTAAAAGCAAGATCATACTCGCCACGCAAACTGGGATAGACCTCAGCGACTGCCTTGCCTGCTTCTGATCGAGAGGTAATCGCACAAACCTCAACGCCCGGGTGACGCGCCAAAAGTCGTAGTAATTCAACACCTGTATATCCAGTACCACCAACAATGGCTACTTTTTTCACTTTTACTTCCTTTCTTTTTTAGAGAACAATCCTTACACCCATGATAATAGACCCAGCAGAAAAGCTAAAGAGGGCAAGGTAATATTCACCATACTGATATTAGTCAGCATGATGAATGTAAGGTAAACTGCAAATAATGCTACTCGTATTGATAACTATAAAATAATGAATTAACGGGTCTTATTTATGGTCAACTTAAAACAAAAATTAGCCTTACGCCTTAATCCTATGCGTTTTGGGGCCAGCCATTTTCGCCGTCGCCTCGCCTACAATGATGCCTTACCACAAATTAGCTTTCTTGGGTTTGTCAGCGGTGTAGCTGCAGCCCTTGTCATTGTAGCCTTTCGCAGTTTATTTGAAATACCCCTTGAACATTGGCTCCCCGGTGGCACTGCTGAAAGCTTTGAAAACTTAGACCCTATTTGGTATTTTTTCCTGCCTGTGATCGGTGGCTTATTAATTGGCCTTTGGCTCATGTTGTTCGCCCCTGGTGAGCGCAAAGCAGGGGTGGCCCATGTGATGGATCGCATGGCCTATCACCAAGCAAAAATGCCCATTAAAAATACCATAGTACAATTTATAGGCGGCTCACTCGCCATCCTAACAGGCCAGTCTGCGGGTCGAGAAGGTCCTGCTGTGCATCTAGGATCAGCTGTGAGTTCACAACTAGCCAGCGCTTTTCATCTGCCCAACAACAGTGTGCGTCTCATGGTAGGTTGTGGCACAGCAGGGGCTATTGCCGCTTCGTTTAATACGCCCATGGCAGGTGTAATTTTTGCCATGGAAGTGGTCATGCTGGAATACAGCATTATGGGCTTTACCCCGGTCATTATTGCTGCTGTTACCGCAACCCTTTTACATAACAATTTGTATGGTGCCGAAATGGCATTTATGGCACCTGACATTAGCATGGCCGATATGCGCGAGATGCCACTTATTTTAGTGTATGGGGTGGTGCTTGGGGCCATGGCCGCACTGTTTACTAAAACGGTCACCAGCATACAAAACTTTGCATCTCAACCGGTGCTTGCTCGCATGCTGGTCGCTGGCACCTTCACGGGGGCACTTGCCTACTTTGTGCCTCAGGTAATGGGCATGGGCACTGATAGCATTCTTATGGCGATTGAGGGACAGTATGCGATAGGCTTGCTGGTGGCTCTTGCTTTTGCCAAATTATTTGCCACCGCCATAAGCGTGGGTTTAGGCATGCCAATTGGCTTAATTGGCCCCACCCTTTTGATGGGCGCTTGTGCAGGCTCCGCCTTGGGCCATATCAGTGGTTACGTATTAGATGGGCCCACTTCTGATGCCGGGTTTTACGCGATGCTGGGCATGGGGGCTATGATGAGTGCTGTATTGCAAGCCCCCTTGGCTGCCTTGATTGGGCTCATGGAATTAACCCACAATCCAGGCATCATTTTACCTGGCATGGCCACCATTGTTATCGCCAATATCAGTTGTAGTTATTTTTTCAAACAAGACTCTGTATTTATTGAGGTGTTGCGCAAACAGGGATTGGATTATCAAGCTAATCCCATCACTCAGGCGCTCAATCATCAAGGGGTAATCAGTTTAATGCATGATGATGTCAGCCATCACTACGACGATGATATAGCTGGCTATCTTTCAGTCGCAGATTTAGGTGTGAGTTGGCTCATTATCAACAATCGTGATGATCAAGTTGATCACGTTTTGCATCAAAGCCAAATCCATCTAGACCAGAGCTCCTCCATGGGCCTTATTGAAGGGGCTGGATCACCAACGGTCGCCTTTGGATTTTGTTCATCTCGAGCCACGCTCAAAGAGGCTTGGGATTTATGTAAAAAGCGTGATTATAAACAGCTTCTCATCACCGATGTTGACGGCAGCATCATGGGCGTCTTGCCCGTGGAAGAAATTGTAAAATACATGCAAAAGGATTAGCAGCCTTTAGTGTTTTCAGGCGATAATACGGCGTTGATTTTTTCCTTTGTTGAGAATTATTTATGCCGTCCAGCCAAACCCCTATTTCTGCCCAATTATTCGAAGCGGCACAAGAGCACATTCCAGGTGGGGTTAATTCTCCAGTACGGGCTTTTAAAGGCGTAGGAGGTCACCCCCTATTTATAAAACGAGGGTCTGGCGCCTGGATCACCGATGAAGACAATCGCCAGTATGTTGATTACATTTGCTCTTGGGGACCAATGATTTTAGGACATGCGCATCCAAGAGTGCTCGCTGCGGTAGCCAAAAGCATTGAAAATGGCTTGGGTTTTGGCGCCCCCACTCGAGTTGAAACAGCGATGGCTGATAAGCTTTGCAGCCTATTACCTCACATGGATATGGTACGCATGGTCAGTTCTGGTACTGAAGCCACCATGAGCGCTATTCGGCTTGCTCGGGGTCATACGGGGCGCGACAAAATCGTAAAGTTTGAAGGCTGCTACCATGGTCACTCTGATTCATTATTAGTCAAAGCTGGTTCTGGCGCTCTCACTCTAGGCGTCCCTAGCTCCCCAGGAGTGCCCGACAGCATTGCCCAACATACCATAACCCTTAGCTACAATGACCTTGAGAGCGTGCAACACACTTTTGCTACTATGGGTCACGAAATAGCCTGCATTATCGTAGAGCCAGTTGCTGGCAACATGAACCTTGTGGTGCCAGAAGAAGGTTTCTTACAATGTTTACGGGATGCGTGTGATGCCAGCGGCGCTCTTTTAATCTTTGACGAAGTAATGACCGGCTTTCGCGTTGGCCCCCAATGTGCTCAAGGACTTTATAACATCGCACCAGACCTAACCACGTTAGGCAAAGTCATTGGTGGTGGTATGCCAGTGGCAGCCTTTGGTGGTAAAAGTGAGGTGATGCACTCCCTCTCTCCAATAGGTCCAGTTTACCAAGCAGGTACACTATCAGGCAATCCAGTCGCCATGAGTGCAGGCTTAATCATGCTCGATGAAGTGAGCCAGCCTGGTTTTTATGAGCAACTAACCGACTACACCAGCAGACTTTTGTCAGGTATGAAAGAGCGAGCTAGTGCGGCCAAGGTAGACTTCCACACCAACCAAGTCGGAGGCATGTTTGGACTGTTTTTTACGGACCAAACACAAGTGACTTGCTTTACCGAAACTATGGCTTGTGATGGACAAAAATTTAGCCGCTTTTTTCACTTAATGCTGCAGCATGGAGTCTACTTAGCCCCTTCAGCATTTGAGGCGGGATTTGTTTCTACTGCCCATGGAGAAAAAGAACTGATGCACACACTTGATGCAGCCGAAAGAGCTTTTGCGCAACTTTAATTGATGTTGAGCTTCAGTTACCTATTAGTAGCGGCCAGCCTAATTCTCTTTGGGTGCGTTCTGTGGCGCCTCAAAAGGCTTCAAGACACCCATAAAATAGCAGCTTCGTGCCTCTGGTTAGGGGCCTACGCGTGCTTTACCAACAGTCCAATTCTGAGCCCACTTATTGAATCTGAAATGGTCGTTTTGGGTCAAAATCTGAGCTTGTACGTAGGGTTTCCAATGATGGCATTAATCATGTTAGATGTGGCCATGGGATGGCAGTGGCAACGGGCTACTTGGGGTCGGATTTTTTTAGCTTTAGCCGCCATGTTTGAACTCATGCGTCGAGCAGAAAATGGCCATGCTTATGGTGAATTTATTCTCTGGATCTGCTTATTGGCCTCATTATGGTCTATATACCGAATTATAAGAACAGCGAGACTTCAGGGCCAAGCAAGTAACAGACTCTATATCGGAGTGGGCTTTTATTTTGCATTAATGATGGTCACCTTAGGCTCATTTCATACTGGCACTATGTTGCTTTGGAGTGGCTTAACCCTACTCGCTTTTGGCGGCTACTTATATTTTGCGGATTCCACTATGGCTTTAGCTTCACCTTCTGAGTCGCCTAAGTGACTTCGGCTAGCGCCAATAAGTTTCCAAAAATAATATTGATACGTTTTTTTATTAGGCACTAAAGTTAAACCTTTAAGGGCTAATTGCTCAGCTCTAGCAGCTTCACCTAAAGACAGTTGCAAGGCGGCTAAACGCGCATAAACTTTAGGATCACGCGGAGCAATACGCTGAGCTCTTTGTAATTGAATCACTGCTTGAGTCTCCTTTCCCTGAGCTTTTAGCTGGTCAGCGTCAGCCAGTAACTGCTCGACCACCGCTTGTTTTGATGCAGGCAGAGTTGGTGCTTTTACCTTTTCTTGCACCTTGTCTTGGACGAGTGGCGCAGCCGCTGCCTGGTTTATTGGAGGCGCTATAATGGGCTTGGATATGGGTTGCGCCGTTATGGTGATAGTCGCTGTTGGGGGCACGTCAGATTGAGGCTTAGGGGTAATAGCAGGAGCAGACGCTGCAGGAGTGTCTGTCACTTTGACTGGGGTGTTAGAGCTTGTGGCCGAAATGCGTTCAGATGGCCTGGCTTGCACACTACGATCTTCAACCATCGGCCCATAGCTAGGCGCCGCACAGGCACCTAAAAGCAGCGCTAATAGTATTAATAACCCCAGTTTAAAGGCCGTAGTTTTGTTGTTATACATGACTGACTAATATCCACAACTTGCGTTAAAGGAAGGTGCTGAGGTCTTCAGCATAGGTAGCCAAACACCATTAGGGCATTTGTCGGGTATGGCCTCACCAGTGGCTCTGTTTAAATAATAATGCGCTACTGTTTGTGGCTTGATGTCTTCGTCGTGTGCATAAGCCAAGTTCTGCATTAGCTGCCCCCAAACATTTAGCGCTCCACCAGCACCTGTTAGTGGTGTGGGTTTAGCGTCTTCTCTTCCCAGCCATACTGTCGCAACGTGCAGGCCACTAAAGCCAGCAAACCAACTGTCTTTTTGATCATTTGTCGTACCCGTTTTTGCGGCCACTTTTTGCTGCTTAGGCAAATAACGATAAACTCCCTTAGCTGTGCCTTGGCTAGCCACCAAACGCATTTCATGCTGCAACATATAAATTGATTCATTGCTGGCCACTTGCCGCACCGCAAACGGGAAGTTACTCAACAACCTGCCATTCGCCTCTGTCACTTGACGCACTATGCTTAAGGGACTATAGAAGCCATTGCTAGCAATGGTCTGATACACTTGATTAACTTGTAAAGGAGACATCTCAACCGCACCCAATAACACTGAAGGATACGCAGGAATACTTTGCTCCACACCCATTCGTTGTAATTGCTGCAGCACTTTATCTACCCCTACATCCAATCCTAAGCGCACATTAGCCTGATTATAAGATTTGACCAAGGTTTCGTACATAGGCACTTTGCCATGGGATTTACGATCGTAATTTTGCGGCTGCCATAAACTCCCATCCGGCTGAGGTAAAGCGATTGGGGCATCATCAATAATGCTGTTAGGGCTGTAGCGCCCCGTTTCTAAGGCTGCTAAGTGTACGATAGGTTTCAATAACGAACCCACTTGGCGGCTTTCGTCCAAGGCCCAATTGTGTCCTGCATAGCCCCCATTATAATCACCAACTAGAGCTAACAACTCACCACTGTCCCTGTGACTGACCACTGCAGCTCCTTGCAGGCCCTCTATATTGCTGTAGCGTTGCTTGAGTTTACCCACTTGCTCAAGCATGGCCTTATCTGCTTGCTGCTGCACCCATGGGTCTAAACTAGTGAAGATGCGCAGTCCATGACTGGATAAAGAGGAGGCTTGATAGTGCTGTTTCAATTGCTGCCTGACTAAATCCATATAGGCTGGATAACGACTGACTTGCTTGGCCTCAGTGAGGTCTAATGGCAAAGCCTGATAGTTGGTTTTCTGGGTTTCTGAAATGAGCCCTTGCTGAGCTAAAACTGACAGCACTAAGTTACGCCTGTTGGTCGCTCTTTTTGGGTGTCTTCTAGGATTGTAATAAGAGGGCCCCTTGACTAAACCCACTAATAAGGCGACTTGGTGTAATTTAAGTTCACTCACAGGTTGCCCAAAATAAAACCGACTGGCCAGTCCAAAGCCATGGATAGCCCGCTTACCTGATTGTCCAGCAAATACCTCATTAAGGTAAACCTCTAACACTTCATCTTTGCTGTAGTGGATATTTAACAATAAAGCCATGGGGGCTTCAATGAGCTTACGCCATAACGTTTGCTGATCGGTAAGGTAAAAGTTCTTCACTAGTTGTTGGGTTAAGGTACTACCACCTTGCACTACGGCACCCGCCCTAATATTTGCCCACATCGCCCGCATAATACCCCACGGGGAGACGCCATAGTGAGCGTAATATTGGCGATCTTCCACGGCTAACAAGGTCTCAATAAAACCATTCGGCAAGTCATCCAACTGAATCAGTTCTCGGTCTTCATTATGCGCAGGATAAATGCCACCTACTAATTGTGGCTCAAGTCTCAATACGGCGATGCTCGCACCAGAGGTTTGACGCAGGCCAACAATTTTATCACCTACTAAGTTAACTTCAACCAAATGACCTTGTTCATCGCCACCCACGAAGCGAAAACCACGGCTATAAATAATCATCCCCTGATTCGTTTTTTGCACTTGCCCAGGAGCCTTTGCTTGCGTCACCCAGCGATAACCTAACTGGGTGAGCTCAAATTTTAGTTGCCCTTGGGCCAACTGTTGACCGGTAAAAAGCTCTAATGGCCGCGCATAAACCTTGGCTGGCAAAGACCACCTGTGGCCCTCAAACCGGTGTCTAATCTGGGCGTCTATGTATATCAAAGCCACGACCCCAAGGACTAACAATACCGTGGTGAGTTTAAAGATCCATATCCAGGATATCCAACCTAGGGAACTGTTTGATGTGACTTTATTACGCACTCGTTGCTTAGACAATGTAGGGTCTCAATTCTGTTATGCTAACCGCCAAATCATTCAATTTATGAACCAAATGTATGACTCCAATTCCACCTCAAGTAACCACCCCACTTATCAAAAGCTCCAAGCTAAAAGAGGGCCAAAGTAAAGGCTTTATTGTTGGTGGTACTAATCTGTTTATTGTACGTCATCAAGGTAAGGTTGTGGCCTACCTCAACAGCTGCCCTCATCGCAAGATTCCCTTGCAATGCCTTCCTAACCAATTTTTAGACTGCGATAAGCAGTTTATTCGTTGCTCTAACCATGCCGCCTTATTTACGATTGAACATGGGTTGTGCATTAGTGGACCATGCAACCATCAGACTCTTACCCGTGTGAACGTGGAAGAGTCTGATGACCAAATTTATTGTACTATTCCTTCAGCTTAATCACCTGAACCTAGGTTTAACGGCACAACTCTTACTAAACTCATTTCAGTTAAACTAATGTGCGCCCCATAAGCCATAACTTCAACACCTTGCTCCATGGCCCAGACTAACGTTTTTGCATAAGCAGGATCTAGGTCCCACGCTGGGGCAACTTGAGTAATTCCAGTGTGGGCCACACAATAGACTAAAACTGCCCTGTATCCCTGCGACACCATGTGCACTAATTCACGCAGGTGTTTACTGCCACGCTGCGTCACTGCATCCGGAAACAGACCTTGGCCTTGGCCGACCATTAGAGTCACATTTTTCACCTCAACATAGCAGTCTGGCTGGTGTTGATGTTGGCTTAGAAAAATATCTATACGACTGTTTTCTTGACCGTATTTAATCTCAGTTTCTAGTTTATTATAGCCTTGTAATGGGGTAATTGTGGCGTTATTTATAGCTTCCACAACTAATCCATTAGCTCTTTGAGTATTGATACATGCCAAAAACTGCTGCTGGACTTCGACTAATTCCCAAGTACAAGCATATTTGCGCTTTTCATTGGCCGAATCCCAGAACCAAACCCTACTATTAGGTTGTGCACAGTTTTTCATAGAACCGGTGTTGGGGCAGTGTAAGGTAAGTGGGGTTCCATCTGATGTGACTACATCGGCTAAGAAGCGTTTATACCGACGCTGCAAAGTGGCGGGCTGTAATGCTAATAAAAATTCCATCTGACCTATCACCTGCCCTATTTAATAATTGAACTAATATTAGTATAACCGCAGTTGGCGTTTAGAATACTCGCAGAAAAAAACTGATTAAAACGAAGCAAGAGCATGAATTGTATACGAAAATAATAGGAACTGTTGGTCTAAACTGGTATGAAAATTTGAAATATATCGAAGAAGGTCTGATTTTTACTAGATTTCTTAACATTATTCTGCTATTTTCCCGCGTTAAAACGTAGACCGTTAACTGGCGCATACTTTCTGGTTGTATCACCTAAAGTTGCTGCCCTCAACAATGAATCAAGCTATGCCAGACGCAAATACATCACTCTTAAAACACTTTATGCCATACAAGGTAAAAAGCGGTGAGGACTACATGAGTCCCGACCAGCGAGATCACTTCAAACAGATCTTGCATGCTTGGAAACAAGACTTAATGGAAGAAGTTGACCGCACCGTTAACCACCTCAAAGAAGACGCTGCTAACTTTGCCGACCCCAACGATCGAGCCAGTCAAGAAGAAGAATTTTCTCTTGAACTTAGAGCCCGCGATCGGGAACGTAAGTTGACCAACAAAATTAATGATACGTTGGAGTTAATTGAACTAGATGAATATGGCTATTGTGATACGTGTGGTGTTGAAATTGGCATCCGTCGTTTAGAAGCCAGGCCTACCGCGACTCTATGCATTGACTGCAAGACGCTGGCCGAAATTAAAGAGAAGCAATTAGGTAAATAGGCCTAAGATGAGCTATGTAGGCCGCTTTGCTCCAACGCCCAGCGGTCCTTTACACTTTGGCTCTTTGGTTACTGCGGTTGCCAGTTATCTAGACGCGCGGGTCAATAAAGGCCGTTGGTTAGTGCGCATAGAAGACTTAGACCCACCTCGCACTGCCCCCGGCTCTATTGATGAAATTCTTCGCTGCCTAGACACCTTTGGATTGCATTGGGACGAAGAACCTATGCGCCAAAGTCAACGCCAGCCAGCCTATAAGGAAGCCCTAGAACTGCTAGTCCAGCAAGGGTATGTTTTCTCCTGTAGCTGCAGCCGTGCACAGCTAAACAGCCAGCCCCTCTATCGATGTAATTGCTTGGAGCAGCCGCCATCCCAACTGGAGGTAGCAATGCGTGTTGCAACTCCCGCGATAAGCATCACCGTAGAAGACGCTATTATGGGACCCCAAACACAGCATTTAGCCGATGAAGTGGGTAATTTTGTCCTCCAGCGTAAAGATCAACTGTTCTCTTATCAGCTTGCTGTCGTGGTAGATGATGCCCAGCAAAAAATAAGTCATATTATTCGGGGTAGTGACCTTTACCAACAAACTCCTCAGCAAGTCTGGCTGCAAGCGTGTTTAAACTACAAACAACCTAGTTATGGGCACCTGCCTATTATTGTCAATGGTCAAGGGCAAAAGCTAAGCAAACAAAATCTAGCAACTCCATTGGACATGCTGCAGGCACCAGCCCTAATGTCTGAAGCTTTGGAACGTCTTGGCCATCCTGCGCCGTGTGGCTTGCGCCAAGCCCCTGTGGCAGAGCAATTGGAGTGGGCCGCTGGGCAATGGGATATTGAATGTGTACCCAAACGCATGCAGGATCCTATTGCCTTTGTCTAGCTAGCTGGGCAGTGGTAGAATGCGCGCTAGGTTTGTTTTTTGATTTTTCACCGAACTGAGTTGATGACTTCTATGGGTTTTATTTCTAGGCTGGTTAACAGGGTCAAAGGCAATCAACCAGCAGCAACAACAGCGCCCGATGGGCCTAACATCATCACTCGAGATCATCATGGCATTTCTCGCCGCGACATCAGTGACAACGCACTCAAGGTGCTTTATCGTCTCAAAGATGCGGGTTACCAAGGTTTCTTGGTCGGGGGAGGCGTGCGCGACATCCTGTTAGGAAAACACCCGAAAGATTTTGACATTGCCACCGACGCGCACCCAGAACAAGTGCATAAGCTATTTAGAAACTCTATTCTTATTGGCCGTCGCTTTCGCTTAGTGCACGTGCGCTTTGGCCGTGAGATTATCGAAGTAGCTACCTTTCGAGCAAGCCACCACTCTAGTGAGAATAGCAACCAGGCGAAACAAGCTGAAAATGGTATGTTATTGCGTGACAACGTTTATGGCACAGTAGATGACGACGCGATGCGACGTGATTTCACCATCAACGCTATGTACTACAACATTAATGGCTTCGCTATCCACGACTTTGCAGGGGGTATTGAAGACATAGAAAAACGCAGCATTCGCATTATTGGGGACCCTCAGGCCCGTTACCGAGAAGATCCAGTGCGTATGCTCAGGGCCATTCGTTTTGCCGCCAAGTTAGATTTTGTCATTGATCCTGCTACGGCAGAGCCAATTCATACACTGGGTCACCTTCTCGAACCAATACCTGCAGCGCGAATGTTTGAGGAAATATTGAAGCTGCTGTTATCTGGCAATGGAGAACAGACATACTATTTATTGCGCGACTATGATTTATTTAAGTTTTTATTCCCTGCGACTGACGCAGCAATTGAAAGCGATATTACAGAAGATTTTCAAGTGGAAGATTTTGTTATTTTAGCACTGCGTAATTCTGACGAACGCATTGCTCAAGGTAAGAGCGTCACACCTGCTTATTTATTGGCGGCGCTGTTGTGGCATCCCCTGCAACAAAAATTAGCCCAAATTCGTAATATGCCGCCCATTCCGGCAATGCACCAAGCGGCGCAAGATGTCATATTACAGCAAGTTAAACACACCTCTATTCCGAGGCGATTTAGTACCCCCATGAAGGAGATATGGGACATGCAACTCAGACTTCCACGACGCCACGGCAGCAGGGCAGCAGAGTTAGTAGACAATAAACGTTTTAGGGCCGCTTATGATTTTATATTATTACGCGAAGCCAGTGGTGAAGACCTAGGAAACCTTGGCGAATGGTGGACAGAATACCAGTTTGCAAGTGGTGAAAGGCGTGAGCAAATGACCAAAGATCTAGGCAAAGCCGCGCCCAAAAAACGTGTGCCCAAAAAGCCAAAAGAGAATGAAGATGGTTAACGCATACATTGGCTTAGGCAGTAATTTAGATAACCCAATACAACACATTCACCAGGCAGTAGAAGATCTAAAAATATTGCCAAAAAGTCAACTAATATTGACATCTAAGCTCTATTTGAGTAAGCCCGTGGGCCCTCAAGACCAAGATGATTTTATCAATTCAGTGGTGATGCTAGAGACCACTCTAGAGCCGCTGGTGCTGCTAGACCATCTGCAAGCGATAGAACAAAGCCATCAACGAGTGCGCGAACGGCATTGGGGCCCCCGCACACTCGATTTAGACTTACTATTATTTGGCGATCTAAGCATTCAAAATGCTCGCTTAACAGTGCCCCATGCAGAGATAAATAACCGAGACTTTGTTATTGGTCCATTGTATGAACTTTGCCCAAAATTAGTGTTACCCAGTGGTACAAAGATTCAAGATCTGTTGCAGCATTGCCCAATAGATGGTTTAGTCTGCCTTGACAGTTAACTCAATAACATTGCCTTGCACAACCATTTGGAGCTAATACCCCATGTCTAAAACGACGCTGCACAGCCTAACGTGCCTTAAACAAGCCGGTGAAAAAGCGACATGTCTTACCAGTTACGACGCCAGTTTCACCCAACGAGTCAACCAAGCTGGCGTAGATATTATCTTGGTGGGTGATTCTTTAGGCATGGTATTGCAAGGTCATGATTCCACGCTTCCTGTGACCATGGAGCAAATGGTCTATCACACACGCTGTGTAGAAGTGGGCAATAGTGACGCTTTGATTATGGCTGATATGCCATTTATGAGTTACCGCACTATCGAACAAGCCATGACCAACGCTACAGATTTGATGCAGGCGGGGGCCCAAATTGTTAAATTAGAGGGTGGACTTTGGCTCAAGCCCACCATCCAAAAGCTATTCGAACAGGGTATTCCCGTATGCGCTCACCTCGGGTTAACGCCTCAAGCCGTGAATAAATTAGGTGGCTACCGTGTACAAGGTAAATCTCCAGAACAAGCAGCGAGCCTCCTGCAAGAAGCCATTGAACTCGAAGCAGCGGGTGCGAGTATGATTTTGTTAGAATGTGTACCAAGTAGTTTAGGTAAAGCCATCACCCAAGCTGTTGCTGTGCCCGTTATTGGTATTGGTGCAGGTGCAGACACGGACGCTCAAGTGCTCGTAATTTACGATATGCTGGGCATTACTCCAGGCAAGCCTGCACGCTTTGTAAAGAACTTCTTAAAGCAAGAAGGTGACATACTCTCAGCCTTAGAGGCTTATGTCTCAGAAGTCAAAGCGGGTCTTTTTCCAGCCCCTGAGCATTGTTTCAGCTAAATTTTCGACATTATATTTATGCATACCATCGACCATATTAGTCAATTGCGCAGCCACCTTTGGCAAGCCAAATTAGAACATAAAAAGATTGCTTTTGTGCCCACTATGGGCAATTTGCATGAAGGTCACTTACAGCTTATCGACCGGGCTTTAGAAGAAGCTGACTTGGTGGTGGCCAGCATTTTTGTCAACCCTCTGCAATTTGGTCCTGGAGAAGATTTCAATGGTTACCCGCGCACCTTTATGTCTGATCAAGAAAAACTAATGAGCCGCGGTTGCCATGTGTTATTTGCGCCATCAGTGGGTGAAATGTATCCCACAACTAACCTCAGTTTGACCTTAGTCAGCGTACCTCACCTAGATAGTCTTTTGTGTGGTAAAAGTCGACCGGGACACTTTACTGGAGTAGCAACAGTAGTCACCAAGTTATTGGGCATTGTACAGCCAGATGTGGCTATTTTTGGATTAAAAGATTACCAGCAGTTTTTGGTCATTCAACAAATGACCGATGATCTTTGCTTGCCTGTTAACATTATTGGAGCCCCCATAGCACGCACCGAAACTGGCCTCGCATTAAGTTCACGTAACGGTTATCTTAGCGCAGAGGAATTAGACCGAGCTGCCCAATTGTATGCCTGTCTAGTTGCTTGTCGAATGGCCATTGAAGCCGGTGAAACTGATCTATTAAAACTCGAAGAAGTGGCCCAATGCAAGCTAGAAACTGTTGGCTTTAAGCGCGATTACTTCAAAATTTGCCGCCAAAATGACTTACAAGCGCCTACATTAGATGACAAGCAACTAGTCATCGTCGCAGCGGCTTACTTAGGCAAAGCTAGACTCATTGATAACATCCGCTTTACCCTCACTCGAAGAGTTTAGAGTAAAGCAGCCACTAGCCGCATGTAAAAAAGGTGAAGCCTCCCAAGAAAACCTATTCACCCAGCACTAGAAACTCAAATGGAGTCGATCTAGATTGGCTTATACCCCGTACATATCTGCCATCGCCTCTAAGCCCACAGGACGAATTTTACTCGCGTTGCCCGCTGCACCAAAAGCCTCATAACGCGCCTGGCATAGAGTCTGCATCGCATTTATCGTCACAGCGAGGAATTTACGCGGATCAAATTCACTTGGATTTTCAGCTAAGAAGCGTCGCACAGCACCCGTTGAGGCCAAGCGCAAATCGGTATCAATATTGACTTTGCGTACGCCATGCTTAATACCTTCTACAATCTGTTCGACTGGCACACCATAGGTCTCAGGAATGGCGCCGCCAAATTCATTGATCACAGCGAGCCAGTCTTGGGGCACAGACGACGAGCCATGCATCACAAGATGGGTATCAGGAATCTTACTATGGATCTCTCGAATTCGGTCAATGGCTAAAATATCCCCCGTTGGTGGGCGAGTAAATTTATAGGCTCCGTGACTCGTCCCACAGGCGATTGCTAAGGCATCAACTTTAGTTTTGGCAACAAAATCTGCGGCTTCATCAGGGTCTGTTAACATTTGTTCAAGGGTTAATTTGCCAGCCGCACCCACACCATCTTCTTCGCCCGCCTCACCTGTTTCTAAAGAACCCAAACAGCCTAATTCTCCTTCCACAGAAACACCACACGCATGGGCCATTTCAACGGTTCGTTGGGTGACCTCTACATTGTAATCATAGCTGGTTGGTGTTTTAGAATCTTCACCTAAAGACCCATCCATCATCACTGAGGAGAAGCCCATAGCAATAGCGCGCTGGCAAGTAGAAGCCGAATTACCATGGTCTAAATGCATGCACACTGGAATGTGTGGAAATTCCTCAATAGCGGCCAAGATCATGTGTTTTAAAAAATTTGATCCGGCGTACTTACGGGCGCCCGCAGAAGCTTGCACGATCACTGGGCTATCCGATGCATCAGCAGCCTGCATAATGGCCCGCATTTGTTCCAGATTGTTGACATTATAAGATGGAATACCGTAGCCATTCTCTGCGGCGTGATCCAAAAGTTGACGCATGCTAACTAAAGCCATGAGTGTTCTCCGTATAGGGTAAGTTAAATTCTAATTACAGGCCACGTTGCTCTAGAATGGCCACTGCAGGCAATTCCTTGCCTTCCACAAATTCAAGAAATGCACCACCACCAGTGGAAATATAAGACACTTGATCTGCAATATTATATTTATCTACAGCCGCCAGTGTATCACCACCACCGGCGATAGAAAATGCAGACGATGCGGCGATGGCGTGTGACAAAATTTCAGTACCACCACCAAACTGATCAAATTCAAATACCCCCAGAGGCCCATTCCAAATAATAGTCCCCGCATTTTTAATAATGCTGGCAAGATGAAGCGCCGTGTCTGGGCCCACATCCATAATCATCTCATCAGCAGCAACATTGGCGGCATCTTGAGTGGTTGCAGTGGCGGTCTCACTGAATTCTTTGGCGGTCACTACATCTGTAGGCAGTGGGATGGCTGTTTTTTCCATTAAGGCTTTTGCGTTAGCAACAAGATTAGGTTCATATAACGACTTGCCTATGGCACATCCAGCTGCAGCAAGAAAGGTGTTGGCTATACCACCACCAACAATAAGTTGATCTACTTTGTCAGCTAAGGTTTCTAGCACTGTAAGCTTAGTGGACACTTTAGAACCACCCACAATGGCGATAAAAGGGCGTTTGGGGTTATCTAACGCTTTACCTAAGGCATCAAGCTCAGCAACTAATAGCGGTCCAGCACAGGCAATTTTTACAAACTTAGCAATGCCATGGGTACTCGCCTGAGCTCGGTGTGCAGTGCCAAACGCATCGTTCACATAAACGTCACACAAGGCTGCCATTTTTTTTGATAAAGCATCATCATTGGCTTTTTCACCAACATTAAAACGACAGTTTTCTAAAATCACCAACTCGCCGTCGTTAATGTCCACCCTGTTTAACCAGTCTTTTTGCAAACGCACATGACATTGCAATTTTGCCCCTAAATAGTCTGCCGCGGGCGCTAAAGAAAACTGTTCATCATAAACACCTTCTTGTGGGCGTCCCAAGTGTGACATCACCATCACTTTAGCACCTAACTGCAAGGCCATTTTGATGGTTGGTAATGCTGCTCGCAAACGAGCATCACTGCTTATTACGCCATCTTTGATGGGTACGTTGAGATCTTCACGGATTAATACCCGCTGACCACGCAAATCTAAATCGGTCATTTTAATGATGGTCATGGGTTTTCCTGAGCAGTTACCAGATCTGTTTTGAACATCGCCAAGGCCACGTCAACCATTCGATTAGCGTATCCCCATTCATTATCATACCAAGCTAGAATCTTAATGAGCTGACCCATTTTCATGGTTTGGGTGGCGTCAAACGAGGCTGATTTCGAACAATGGTTAAAATCAATCGACACTAAGGGTTGTTCATTATAACCCAGCACATCATGGCGATCTTGGGCCACAGCATGGGCCATAATTTGGTTAACTTCAGCCACTGTCACATTGCGGCTTGGACGGAATACTAAATCGACTACAGACACGTTAATGGTGGGCACACGCATAGAAATACCGGTGATCTTATCTGCCAGCTCTGGCAATACCCAACCCAAGGCGTCACTGGCGTGAGTAGATGTAGGTATCATTGATTGGGTGGCCGAGCGACCCCGTCTCAAGTCTGTTTTATCAATCACTGTATCAGTGAGCACCTGACCATTGGTGTAGGCATGTATGGTGGTCATTAAACCATCCTCAATACCAATGTTATCATTGATGGGTTTCAAGACAGGAGCCATGCAATTAGTGGTGCAAGAGGCATTGGAAACGATTCGATGCCATGGTTTAAGCTGATCATGATTGATACCATAAACCACCGTAAGATCCACCTCCGTGCCCGCGGCAGCTCCAATCAAAACCTTGCTCGCACCCGCATTTAGGTGCTGTTGAGCACGTTTGCGGTCGCTCATGTTACCTGAACACTCCAACACTAAATCAATACCCAAATCAGCCCAGGGCAGAGTATCGGCGTCAGCGACTTGTAGCAGATCAATATTTGTTATGCCTTGATCTGTGACCACCTGCATGCCTTGATCCGTCGCCTCTACGGTGGCTGGGAAAATGCCATGCACTGAATCGTAGCGCGTTTCGTAAACTACCGATTCAGCAATCCCTAAGTCATTAATGGCGACTATCTGTAATTGATTTTCTAAGCCACGTTCCACAATAGCCCGCAAAATTGCTCGACCAATACGGCCATAGCCGTTGATCGCAATACGTTTAGCTGCCAGCATAATTTTGACCTTATGGCTGTGATTTAATTACAACAACTTGGTGACGGTAGTGGCAATATTGTCTGCGGTAAAACCATACATTTCGAACAACTCATTAGCTGGTGCAGATGCACCAAAGTCAGTCATGCCGATCACCTTGCCGGCTAATCCAACATACTTATACCAATAGTCTGTGTGGGCCGCTTCAACAGCAACACGGGCGGTGATAGAAGGCGGTAACACGTGCGCCTGGTAGTCAGCATCCTGACGCTCAAACAATTCAGTACAGGGCATTGATACCAATCTGACCCTGTGGCCTTGCTTAGTCAGCGTCTCTGTCGCTTGCTGAGCGATGCCGACCTCAGAACCAGTGGCAATAATAATCGCTTCAGGAACACCTTGGCAGTCTTGTAGAATATAACCACCCCGAGTCAAATTAGCTAACTGTGATGCATCACGCTGCTGATGGGACAAATTTTGGCGCGAAAAAATTAGTGCTGAGGGGCCATCTGTGCGTTGAAGGGCCGTTTTCCATGCCACTGCAGATTCAACCGTGTCACATGGTCGCCATGTATCGAGATGCGGCGTTAAGCGTAAGTTGGCTATTTGTTCGACAGGCTGATGGGTTGGACCATCTTCACCCAAACCGATCGAATCGTGGGTATACACAAACAACACACGCTGGCGCATCAAGGCCGCCATGCGCACAGCATTGCGAGCGTATTCCATAAATACAAGAAAAGTCGCACCGTAAGGAATAAAACCACCGTGAAGAGCCATACCATTCATCATGGCAGACATGGCAAATTCGCGCACACCATAAAACACATAGTTACCGCTCGCATCATCTCTGGTGATGCCTTTGGTGCCAGACCACTTGGTAAGGTTAGATCCTGCAAGGTCTGCAGAACCACCTAAAAGTTCAGGCAATAGTGGACCAAACGCATTAATAGAATTTTGTGAGGCCTTGCGACTGGCAATATTAGAACCTTCAGCTTGCAGCTGTTCCACATAAGCTTGAGCTTGGGATTCAAAATCTGCTGGCAAGTCTCCCGCTACACGGCGCAAAAGCTCAGTGGCTAGATCAGGGTGAGCCTTGTGGTAAGCGTTAAAGGATTGGTTCCAAATCTGTTCGGCGTCGTCACCCGCATCAAGGGCACTCCATTCTTCGTAGACCTCTGCCGGAATGTCGAATGCACCATAGGTCCAGTCCAGTTCTTTGCGCGCTAAGGCAATTTCATCTGCCCCCAAGGGCGCACCATGGCAGTCCTCTTTACCTTGCTTATTAGGTGATCCAAAACCAATAATGGTTTTACAGCAAATTAAGGTGGGTTGCTCAGTGTTACTTTTAGCCGCTTCAATAGCAGCAAACAAGGCGTCTGCATCGTGGCCATCAATGGCAGGAATAACCTGCCAACCATAGGCTTCAAAACGCTTCGGCGTGTCATCAGTAAACCAGCCCTCTACTTCACCATCAATAGAGATACCATTGTCATCGTAAAAAGCAATTAATTTGCCGATGCCTAGGGTGCCCGCCAAGGAGCAAGCCTCATGGGATACACCTTCCATCAAACAGCCGTCACCTAGGAAGGTGTAGGTGTGGTGATCAATAATATGATGCCCCGGACGGTTAAATTGAGCCGCCAAAGTTTTTTCTGCCAAGGCCATGCCAATGGCATTAGTCATGCCTTGCCCTAACGGACCTGTGGTAGTTTCGATACCGGGTGCATAACCATATTCAGGGTGGCCCGCAGTCTTGGAGTGCAGCTGACGAAAGCTTTTCACATCGTCAATGGATAACTCATAGCCGCTCAAGTGCAGCAGCGAGTAGAGCAGCATTGAACCATGGCCATTGGATAAGACAAAGCGATCTCGGTTTAACCATTCGGGGTTAGCCGGATTATGGCTCATGAAATCGTTCCATAAAACTTCAGCGATATCAGCCATGCCCATAGGCGCACCTGGGTGGCCAGAGTTAGCTTGTTGGACAGCGTCCATACTAAGGGCTCGGATGGCATTAGCTAAGTCGCGACGAGTAGGCATGAAAAGAGTCCTTTAAAAAGGTTGAATACACAAATTGAGTACTAATTTAAGACGTGTATTTTCCCTTACTCAAGCCTAAGACACAATCAACAAATCCCTTTCTGGGCTAATAAACAGCATTTTATAGCTAATCTCGAAAAGTAACTGAAGATTCACCTGCAATGGCACTGCCAAGATGTTTCACTTTAAGAATTTACAGGCTAACCAAATGACGCAGTGGTCTAATTATTTATCGCGCCAGTCCAGTCAATGCAATCCAAGGTTCCATATCCCCAGCCATGCCCGCGGCTGTGCCCAAATCGACCTTCTTAACAGTAAAGCCTGCATTGTTGACATGGTCTTCTAATTCAGCTTGAGAGTAATAGGCGTAATACCGGCCATACCTATCCCGTTGTGAGCCTTGGCCCAATTTCATACCCAAGTGCATAAAGCCTTTGGGTTTCAGAGCTCTATGCAGGGCTAATAAAATAAATTCTAAGTCTTTAGTGTGAGCATGCAATAAACTGAAATTAGCCCACACACCATGGTAGAGGTCAGTGGCATCAATATCACTAAAATTTGCCTGCCGAGCGCTTATAGTGAACTTTTCATTCGCCAACTTTACCATTTCTGCGGCAGCATCAACGGGATCAACGAGTAATCCTTTACTGCGCATAACTGCAGCAGCATGACCTGGGCCACAACCTAAATCAAGGATGTAGTCACTGGCTTTAAAGCGATCAATAAAGCACATCAATATTGGGTCTTCTTCGGGCCCATCCACCATTTTTAAATAACGTTCTACTTGGCGATTATAAACGCCAATGGTTTCCTGATCAGTCATTAAATGTCGCTCCTTTTCATATAACTTTTCACATGGTTTTCACATACCTTATTCAAATGCTTTTTTCAGTGCAATATTTTTAAGAAAGCCACCTG
>DDCR01000132.1:2364-3921 GCA_002335115.1 Oceanospirillaceae bacterium UBA2001 | reverse complement strand
TTGCACTTGGGTGGCATCATTAAGTCGAATGTCGACTGGATTTTTAAGCAACACCTGAGCCATGCCTTGTACTTTTGGGCTGTGCAAAGTGGCGGAGTAAAACAAGGTTTGTCGGTTCACGTTGCAGGCTGCTGCAATGCTTTCTACGTCCTCACAAAACCCCAGCTCTAACATGCGGTCGGCCTCGTCAACCACGAGCATTTCTAAGTGCTCTGTGTCAGTTTGGTTTTTACGCTGATGTTCCATAAAACGACCTGGTGTGGCAATCACCACGTCTGGATTTTTGCGCAATAAAGCCTGTTGATAGTGGTAATCTTCACCACCTAGAATTAAGGCCGCTTGCAGTTTAGTGCCTTTAATGAGTTTGTTGGTCAGGCTGAGCACTTGATGAGCGAGTTCCCGAGTCGGCACCAAGATTAAACAGCGGGTGCTAAAGCCAATGGCTTTAGTATTGAGTATTTGATTAAGGGCAGGGATGACGTAAGCCAGGGTTTTACCGCTGCCAGTGTCGGCGCTCATCAACAGATCGTGACCCGCCAGGGCAGCTGGCAAGGCATGACATTGGGCCACTGTGGCGTGTTCAAAGCCTTGTTGTGCGATGTTTATTTTTAACCGAGGGTTGTAGGCTTGATCAGCGAAACTGATTTGTGGAACTGGGGCGGGTACTACTGGGGTGGGTTTAGTCACGAAGGCTCCTTAGATGAGGCGGCATTTTAGCACCTCTATGGAGGTATTACGAGCAGCGGTGCAGGACGGTAAGCTCCTAGATTATGAGTGCGCCTAAGGTGCTAATAAAACCCAATCATGAAGGGACTGAGGCATGGGTTTACTCGCAATGATAAAGGCTGTGCTATAATATTTCACCGCTTTAAGCGGGCGTTATAATTGACTAAAAGGTCTGCCCATGTCGAGTTCCAATGCTGCTTCTGATATGTCTTCGTACTTGGCACCAGAAAAACGTATTTTTGAATACCCTAAATATTGGGCTGAGTGTTTTGGGGCAGCGCCGTTTTTGCCAACGACTCGCGCAGAGATGGACCTATTGGGCTGGGACTCTTGTGATGTGATCGTTGTGACGGGCGACGCGTATGTGGATCACCCGAGCTTTGGCATGGCCATTATTGGTCGTTTATTGGAGTCTCAAGGTTTCAGGGTAGGCATTATTGCGCAGCCCGATTGGCGCAGTGCAGAAGCCTTTAAAGCGTTAGGTCAACCCAATCTTTATTTCGGTGTTGCCGCGGGCAATATGGACTCCATGATCAACCGCTACACGGCCGACCGGCGCCTGCGTCATGATGACGCTTACACTCCAGGTAATGTCGGTGGCAAGCGGCCAGATCGTGCCACCTTGCACTACACACAGCGCTGCAAAGAAGCCTTTAAGGGCGTGCCCGTTATCATTGGTGGCATCGAAGCAAGCCTTAGACGCATTGCCCACTATGATTATTGGTCAGAAAAAGTGCGCCGCTCTATGTTGATTGATGCAAAGGCTGACATGCTTATTTATGGCAATGCCGAACGGCCTCTAGTCGAAGTGACCCACCGTATGGCTAATGG
>DDCR01000132.1:0-2359 GCA_002335115.1 Oceanospirillaceae bacterium UBA2001 | reverse complement strand
AGGCTGGCGTGGCAAAGATTCCACGACATTGGATGCCCCAGGCACCATTGATGCCATCATCAATCCCTATATTGATACCACCAAAATGAGTAGCTGCGAGGCAAGTAAAGATACCTCACCCAATTTTGTAGATGCTAAAGACGCAGTACAAACTTTGGCTATTAAACCCATGGCGGCTTATGAACCGGTTAAGGGCCAGCCTTGGTTTAAAACTTACGCTAAGTTACCCAGTTACGACGTGGTCAAAACCGACCCTGTGATGTATGCCCACGCGAGTCGAGTGATGCATCACGAAACTAACCCTGGCAGTGCGAGGGCCTTGTATCAAGAGCATGGCAATAAAGCCTTGTGGGTTAATCCACCGGCTATGCCCCTTGATACCGAAGAAATGGATTATGTATTTGCAGCGCCTTTCGCGCGCGTGCCACATCCCATGTATGGTGATGAGAAAATTCCAGCCTATGACATGATTCGCTTCTCGGTCAACATTATGCGAGGCTGTTTTGGAGGCTGCAGTTTCTGCTCTATTACTGAGCATGAGGGCCGTATTATTCAGAACCGTTCAGAAGACTCTATTATTCGCGAAGTGGAAGATATGCGCGATAAGGTGCCTGGTTTTACAGGTGTAGTGTCAGATCTTGGTGGCCCAACGGCCAATATGTACCGTTTACACTGTAAAGATCCAAAAGTAGAGGCAACCTGTCGTTTACCCTCTTGTGTGCACCCGACTATATGTGACTACATGGGCACAGACCACAAGCCACTGATTAACTTGTATCGCCGAGCCCGTGCCCTGCCTGGTATCAAAAAAGTGCTTATTGCCTCTGGTCTACGCTATGACTTAGCCATACGTGATCCTGAATATGTCAAAGAACTCGTGACTCATCATGTGGGTGGCTATTTAAAAATTGCCCCTGAGCACACCGAAAGTGAGCCATTAAGGCACATGCTAAAACCCAACATGAGCAGCTATAACAAATTTAAGCGCATGTTTGAGAAGTATTCTCAAGAAGCGGGCAAAGAGCAGTACTTGATTCCTTATTTCATTAGTGCCCACCCTGGGACTCGTGATGTGGATATGGTGAATATGGCCATGTGGCTAAAAACCAATAAGTTTCGCTTAGATCAAGTGCAGAACTTCTATCCATCGCCTATGTGTAATGCAACGACCATGTATTATACAGAGGTCAACCCCCTGAAAAAGGTGACCCGTGACAGTGAACGGGTCAGTATCCCGAGGGGCATTCGCCAGCGCCGCTTGCACAAAGCCATATTGCGTTATCATGACCCAAAAAACTGGGCTCAGATCCGCGAAGCTTTAGTTGATATGGGTATGAAAAACCTCATTGGTAAGGGCCCTCAGTGTTTAGTGCCTGCAGCCAGTCATGCTGAATCAAGTCGGTCTGCTCCTAAGGCTGCTAGAGGCAAGCAGGGAATGACTAAGCACACCTCACCGCGATCCCAGAGGATGAGACGTTCAAGATAGTTCATTAATAGAACCATTAATAGAGTCATCAGGTTTGGCACTAATTGAGGCACTTGGCTAGGTATTAAGCTGGGTATTAAGTAGACTTTAAATGAGGCAAAGTAGGTTTAAATGGTCTAAGCTTAGGGTCTAATTAATTCTTTAGAGAACCACGATGCAGCTCGTTATTGGTAATCAAAACTATTCCTCTTGGTCGATGCGGCCTTGGGTAGCGATGACGCATTTTGGCGTGTCGTTTGAAACCATCAAGCTTGAACTTGATACACCTGTCTTCGCAGCGCAGATTAAACAGTATTCTAACGCCAACACTGTGCCTGTGTTAATGACGCAAAACGGGACGGCTACCGATAGTTTGTCCATTCTAGAGACACTAGCCGATGGCCATCCTCAGATGTGGCCCAGTAATCCCAAACTCAAAATAATGGCCCGTAATGCCGTTGCACGCATGCACAGTGGTTTTTTCGCTTTGCGCAGTGAGATGCCCATGAACTGTCGTGCCATTCAGCGCAGGTTAAACATTACCCCAGCTTGCAGAAACGATATTGACCAAGTGGAGGCCCTTTGGGCTCGGTGCCTTGCTGCAGCAAATCAGGCGGGTCAAACGCAAGGTTATTTGTTGGGCGACTTCTCCATTGCTGATGCTTTTTTTGCACCTGTGGTCGTGCGCTTGCGTGGCTATAAGGTCACCGTTAATGCAACAACACAGACCTATATGGATACCATGCTAACCACCCCTGCGGTGATGGCTTGGATAGCCGCAGGGGTAAAAGAAACGAGCATCTTACATCAAGATGAAGCGGGCTTTGATTAAGCGTAAACGCGCTTCGCTTCTTGACGCCGTCGATGCAGAACTGGTTCTGTATAACCACTGGG
>DDCR01000156.1 GCA_002335115.1 Oceanospirillaceae bacterium UBA2001 | reverse complement strand
CGCACACCTAAACCATTATCTGGTGCTAGAGCGAAATCAACCTTGTCTGCAACAGTAGAGTCTTTAGGATTTGTTACGAAAGACGCTGCCACGGTGGCGTCAATCCACATACCACATTTACCCTGTTGAAAGAGAGAAAGGTTTTCGTTAAAGCCATTGGTTGAGTAGCCTGGAGGGCCTGCATCATTCATCATGTTAACGTAAAAGTTAAGCGTGTCTGACCATTCGCGTGAATCGAACTGTGCATTCCAATCTTCATCAAACCAACGGGCACCAAACGAGTTGGACATTGCAGTGATAAATGCACCACCTTCACCCCAACCTGCTTTACCACGAATACACACACCATAAACTTCGTTATCACGGTCTGTCATTGCACGCGCAGCTTTAGCTATAAATGACCAGCTAGGCGCAGCTGGCATTTCCATACCTGCAGCTTCCATTAGATCTGTGCGGTACATAACCATTGAACTTTCACCATAGAATGGCGCAGCATAAAGGGTACCTTCATGAGACAAACCACCTGCCATTGCTGGCAAAAGATCACCCACATCATATTCAGCTGAAAGGTCATCTAGCGGAACTAACCAACCGTTTGCTCCCCAAATTGGGGTTTCATACATACCGATGGTCATCACGTCAAAGGATCCACCTTTAGTGGTAATGTCCGTAGTAACACGCTGCCTTAAAACGTTTTCTTCAAGTGTGACCCACTCTACGGTGTGTCCAGTTTTAGCAGTGAAATCATCTGTTAAGCCTTGCATACGGATCATGTCACCGTTGTTTACTGTAGCCACAGTGATTACATCTGCCTGCACTCCCAGCGCACTAACCGCTGACAGAGCTGTCGCAGCAAGTAAGGTATTTTTTAATTTCATCATATCCTCCGGAGGATTTAGATTTATAAATTTTTGATAGATATTTTTATAATTTACTTCGTCGGCAACCAGGCCGATGTCTCATCATATACTCAAGCTTTTACCCTTGTCAATTATTAATGTTAGTTGCTTTAATAAATAAATAAGACTATTCTCGTCAGTAAGGTTTAGCTTATTCAGCTCATTTAAATTGACTTAAATTGTTTTATATTGACTTCAAGAACGTTTAAAATGGCCGACCAATAAAACTAAAATTACGATCGAATGCCTTAGGCACTTGGTTTCGAGCCATTCACATCGCTAAAAGGAACTTCACTGATGCGCCTAGACGAGAACCAAAAAAGGGTCTTTAATGAATTTAGGCTTAACAAAAGAGCATCAAAAGCGGATGTCTCTCTAAAAGTAAATTTAACCCATCCAGCGGTCACCCAGATCGTGCGTAAACTCTGCGAGTCAGGTTACTTAAAAGAAGATGAAGAAAAGCGAAAAGGCCCCCGCGGACAGCCCGCCACAATTTATAGCATTTCCGACAAAAATATTTTTGTTGGGATTCATGTAGGGCGCAGCCGATTTGAGTTTGTGGCGGTTGAACTCACCGGAAATATTCTGAAAAGTGTGTCTGTTGCCGTTGGATTCCTCCAACAGGAAAAGCTGAAATCATTGAGCCAACAAGAATTAGATCATTTCCTTGCTGCAGAGGAGCTAAGTGGCAGACATATTGTTGGTGTAGGTATTTCAACACCCTACTTCTGGGAAGGTTGGCAGTCACTTTTGCCACCCAATAACGTCATTGACCAGTCCTGGAGTTCAGATTTAGTCACTAGTTTATTCAAAGTGCCCGATGTAGATAGTTTAATCGTGGAAAACGATGGTTCATCTGCTGCCCTTGGGGAATTAACTTTTGGTACTGGAGCAATTCATAAAGATTTTTTATATGTGAATATAGGAACTTTAATCGGTGGAGGCTTGGTGATTGACGGTACTCTTCGAACTGGTACTCATGGAAATTCCGCAGCTCTAGCGCCTTTTCCCGTGGCCCAATCCCATTTATCAACGGCTCAAAGTTCCGGCCGGCCATTTGAACCATTGCTCAGACGAGCATCATTATATTCACTCACAGAGCATGCCAACCGTCAGGGGCTAAACTTAGATATTGCCTCTTTAGATACGATTACTTGCGCAGCGACGATTCAATGCGTAGATGAATGGATCGAGGATTGCTCAAGCGCTTTAGCACAATTCTTAATTGGGGTTTGGTCTTTAATAGACATTGAGTCCATCGTTTTAGACGGAGCACTGCCTAAAGTGGTGCTGCATAAAATCGTTGATAGTACCTTGAGCCATGTACAAAGCTTTCATACTGAAGGCATCATCACTTGTGATGTAAAACTGGGTGAACTTGGGTCTATGGCACAATCTATTGGAGCGGCGTGTCTGCCGATGCTTAGTATGCTGGGACGCCCCCCCACCATGAATAGTGATCATTAAATGCATCAGTGAATCCCCCTTAGTTCCATCAGCAGCGCTATAAAGAGATCTTTACATCGTTAATGGCACTCACATGATAAACTCAGGTTTTGGTGGAGCCCTACCAGCCAATCATCGGAAATGATTCAAACGCTGATTTTACTGCTGTAACAACGGCATCTAAATGTGCGGTATTCGCCAATAGAATGTCGCAAAATTTATCGTCGTTCGCCGAATTGAGCAACGAGTGTGTATCAGTAGACCCTGTTTTACCTAAGAACCAATAATATAAAACGTGTCATAGTGGTTCTATGTTTTCTTTTGAAGGTACTTGTTAAATAAATTTAAACGTTTTTAGCGCCGGCCATCAGCAAGTAACAGCGATCGATCTTCGCGGCGCAGCAACAGCATTGATAAGGCACCAAGGAAGGGGCCAGGTACAAGTATTAGAAAAACCCAGCGCCAACTACCAAGGTACTCTGCTGCGACGGGTAACAACCAGATCACAAATATCGTTATTGCAAACCCAACACCCATTTGAAATGCCAACGCAGACCCAACCATCGATTGGTCGGATAGTTCAGTGACCGCGGCTGAAAATTGGGCGCTATCCGCAACTGCCGTTAACCCCCAGATCAATGCAATTATGATAAATAACCAAGGGGGACCATTAAAACAGAGCCCAATGAGGAGCGCGCTTGTGCCTGAAATAACCATGAGGAAAATCGTTGCGTGACAACGGCCTATCCGATCGGCTAACCAACCCCCCATAACGCACCCTGGTGCGCCTGCTGCAATGACTAAAAATGTCAGTAGTGCGGCATTTTCCAGACCAAGTCCTGTACTCTTTGCTGCGATGGCGTATGCAAAAAACCAACCCCACATCGCATACAGCTCCCACATATGACCAAAATAGCCCATATTGGCTAGCATCACTGGACGGTCTCTAATAATACGTCCCAGTTGATTTACATCTGTCTTAGTCTTGGAAAATTGGTGGGGTCCGTCGTGCAAAACAAAGGCAAAAAGAACCGCGGCTATAAGACATGCCAGTGAGCTCATGATAATTACCAACTTCCAGTCAAATTGGACTCCAACAGCACGTATAAGGTGAGGCATAGCAGATCCGAGCGTCAGGGCACTTAACATTATTCCCATTGCAAAACCACGTCCTTTTTTAAACCAGGTCGCGATGAATTTAATTACCGTGGGGTATATACCTGCTAAAGCCATCCCTGTTACAAATCTAGAAAGAAGCGATATGGCAATTCCAGGTTCCAAAATTAAAAGTGCATTTGCAATACCGGCAACACCTGCAGATATCGCCATAATGGTTGAACTTTTATAAATGTCTAACAGGGACAATAGGCTCACAATAAGGGCACTAAGGACAAAACCAGCCTGTACACTATTGGTAAACCAGGTTGCTTGGGACAGGCTTAGCGACATTAGCTTAGTTAACTCTGGTATTACAGCTGTTGCTGAAAACCATGTAGTCAACGAAAGAACAAGTGCCACACCCGTTACTACCAGCACAAACCAACGGTTTGCTAATATGTTTGACAACTTAGATATCTCCAGCAAGTTGATATGATTTATCGGTTAGCTGTTTACTAAAACCAACAGTATCTTTAACCTGATTTATCTTTTAATAAGGAACTAGGTGAATTTGGCGGGTTTTTGACCCTGCGATCATACAGTAGATTGGCTATTGTGCACCACGCAATGAATAAGATTTTTTAGCGATCTAAACCACAATAATGATTTCATCAAACCCCATTATTTAATTAAAAAATTGCACACATAATACATACCGGAGGGTTTAACTCTGCAGACAAAAAGAGGCACATTGACGACGCAAATTGTTAATCATGCCGTTTCTAGAAACGCCAATAGTGGATACTCTAAAAAATCCACATTGGCTTGTTAGGATGTAAATCGCCATCAAAAACTTAACAAGACTATGCTGATAAAAACATCCTATCTCGCCGACTCTCAAAGCTGTTCTGTCAAGCCTTGAGCTTCCTGATCTCTTCGACCAGCGCAGGCATAATTTCTTGAGAGTTTCCGACTATGCCAAAACTAGATGATTTAAAAATTGCTGCGTCTGGATCAGAATTGATCGAAACAATGGTCTTAGAGTTGCCACAGCCGGCCATATGGTGACTCGCACCAGAGATTCCAACTGCAAGGTAGAGTTCAGGTGCCACTGTGCGTCCAGTCAACCCAATTTGGTATGAGCGCGGGCACCAGTCTAGATCACAGGCGGCACGACTGGCACCAACAGCTCCGTCGACCAATGCTGCGATTTCATTGAGTGTATCAAATCCCTCGGGGCCACCTAACCCTAACCCACCACCGATCACGATTTTTGCACTCTCTAACTTGACCCCATCAGCTTTCTCCCTCTCACGCTTGATAACACGGGTACGGATGGAATTCACATCAAGAATTGAATTTACCTGTTGCACCTCCCCGACGCGTTCCATCATCTGAGTCAGAGGCTCTTGGGTTTTGGAACGGATAGTGGCTACTGCAGGTGTCTTGTTAAAAGTCACCACTTCGCGTGCAAGGCCACCAAAGCAGCTTCGAGTCATGTGTGGTCGTCCGTTGACGATATCAATCGACTCACAGCCGGTAGCTACATCAACATCTAGGCGGTAAGCAAGGCGGGGGGCTAAATCGGTGCCAGATAACGAATGTCCAATAAGGACAAGAGCTGGTGCCACCTCAACCACTATTTTGGAAAGATCCGGCAGCCAAGCTTCAGCATGAAAGTTGGCAAATATTTCGTGATCGTTAATTAGAACTTGATCCGCTCCGTAGGCACTCAGCAGCTCACCAGTGGTTTCCAAGCCAGTACCAAAAGCAACCGCTGTGACGGTCCCACCTGAACTATCAGCGAGTCGCCTTGCCAACCCTAACATCTCTAAACCGAGATCAATTGGTTGACTATCCAGCATCTCTACAACTACGAGAACCCCATTATTAGACTCAGTCATCTTTTGTTCCTATATTAACTGTGCTGCGCGCAAGTGCTGAGCCAAGGTGGCGGCTATCTCAGCCGGTGTATCTCCACCAATAAACTCACACTCTGTATCGTTTACCGGGATATAGAGACGCTCTAGCTCGTAACGCATAGCGCTTGAGCCCACCTGTGCCTCATCAAGACCAATATCTTCTGGCATCCATTCCTTAATCGGTTTCTTCGCCGCACGCATCGTCTCGCGCATTGATGCGTAGCGGACTTTACCCAACTCGTTGGAGATTGTGACTAAGGCTGGCAAATTCGCTTCAACTGTCTCAATGCCATCTTCAAGTATGCGTTTAACTGTCACGACACTGTCGGCCACCTGCACATCACAGGCAAAAGTGATGGCTGGAATATCCAGAATTTCGGCAATACCCAAGCCTACAACACCGGCATCCCAGTCTGCAGCCTGACGGCCCGTTAGAATCAAATCAACTTCACCAAGAGCGCGGATTGTCTCAGCAAGGTTGTGAGCGGTGACATACCCACCACTGCCATCAAAGGTTGGCTCACTGAGCAAAACGGCATTGTCAGCACCTAAAGCGAGGGCTGCTTTAATTACAGCGCGAGCACCCTTTGCAGCAATGGTCACAATCGTTATTTCTATGTCTGAGTCTTTTCCCGCCTCGTCACGGATTCTCAGAGCAGCTTCAATTGCTTGTTCATCATAGGGACTCAGAACCGGTGACAAACCAGATACAGGAATCAACACTTTTGCTTCTTCGTCGATACGAAACTGAACCGGTGGGATCTCAGGATTCTGAATCTGTTTAACACACACTACGATCTTCATAGAAAAATCACCCTTTCTCAACAATGATTATTTCTGGCACAATCCCATCAAAATGCTTACGCTGGAAGTTCCAGTCCCAAGTTGGCTGCACTCGATCTTTTTCGTCTATTCCACGTGCCATTATTTTATATTCACCTGGTTCAGTGACATCCCAAACGTAATGGAAGCGCCGCCATAGCCAACGGTCGTTGGATTCCTCTATGGTTGCATCGTTCCAGCTTTCACCTCCGTTTGTACTGATTTCGACACGAACCACTGCACCCTCTCCACTCCAAGTTCGACCCGTTATAGCATGTGAGCCACACTTAATTGGACCATCTTCATCTCGAGGTGAAGTAATTAAGGCCTTGACGCCAAGCACTTTCATAGGCTTCTTGTCGGGATCATCCGGCGACTTGCCACTCACAAAGTAGTGGGTTTGGTAATAAAAATCGGGGGTGTGGTCAAGCACCTCTATCCTATCTATCCATTTTACCCACCAATTTCCAGCCCAACCCGGCACAACTAATCGCAATGGAGCACCGTGCACATGGGTCAAGTACTCACCATTGTGAGCCCATGCTAGGATTGTATCTTCATGGAGAGCTTTTTCTATCGGCATCGCCTTTGAGTAGTTGATGATGCCTGGATCAACCACATCGAAGTCGGTGCGTCCAACGGAAAGGTATTGTGTCACTGGGTCAGGTCTGCCTTCATCCCAGCCATGAAGGGCAACAGACACGGCACCTTCTTGAATGCCTGCAAGTTCAAGTACGGTCTTAAAGGGCACTCCAGTCCACTCTCCGCCACTGACCAGACCCGTAGTTGGAATAGACGCTAGGATATTCTGAATGTCCAAAGCATCTTCGCCATCTCCAGACTGGCGCCAACCACCTTCTTCAGCTTGGGCATCACGCAATGAGGGCTTCGGTGAATTTTTTTCCTCATCGATGTAGTCCCAAAATTCGCCATCATTACCGGCACATTCGGTCACTGCGCGCACAGTGCGTCCAGGAAACTTTCGAATTTCTTCAAGTGTGTACTCGACTGGATTGTCCACCATTCCACCAATTGAAAATGAGAAGTCATCTGGATGCACTGGATCAGGCATATTAAGTTGAGCGATCACATAATAGGCATCGGTTGGTGTCAGCACTCCCTCTAGATCGAGTACTGGAGAGCGTGCAAAGATCGTGCGTCCTTCCGCATCTTTACTTGGCATTACTCGGGCCCGTTTACGATCAGGCCATCCCATTACCCACTCACCTTCTAGTTCAATCTCGTCTGACATAATATTGCTCCTGCTTAATTGTGTTTTTATTACAGTAAATGGAAAAAGTCTTCCTCGCTTTACAGCCCTTTGAGAGCCATGGTGTAAGTTATTGCAGCACCATCAACACACACNNTCACCAGCACTGTCGGTAATGGTGGTTTTCAATTTACAAATGGGCTTATCGTCTCTTACAGACTCAATTTCAACTCGAGCAGTCAACTCCTCTCCAACCCCTACCGCTTTTAGAAATTTTAATTCAGTTGATAAAAACACTGTGCCAGGTCCAGGCAAGTCTTCTGCAACACAGGCATTAAGAAGACCCGTTGTTACGCCACCCTGCACAATAAGCTTGCCAAACGGAGTTTTTTTCGCAAGTTCCTCATCATAGTGAACTGGATTTTTATCGCCAGTCATCTCAGTAAACGAATGTATATCACTCATCTTAGTCGTCCGAGAACGTTCACTGAATTGACCAATTTTTGGTTGGCCGTTTAAAACGCCTACCCAACCATCTTTTTTTTCTGTGTTAGACATACAAATAGTTTCTTTTATTTTAAAACCGTTTTAAAAAAGGCCAGAACACGTTTAATTAGCTGTTTTACATATTTCATTTTTATTGTACAGACCACTCGGTACAATACAAGCATTAAAAGGGCATTTTTTATACTAGTACTTTTTAACATTTACTCAGAATATTGAAACTAGTCTAATAATTTGTCATTTTGGGAGACGAGTTCAAAACACTTTAAGACTTTGGCAACTAAGAATTCTCACTCGAATATGAACCCTAACAAAGTCTGATAAGTTTAATTGAAGTAAGAGGTCACCCATGACTGACGTTTATATTGTTTATACACAACTCACTCCGGTTGGTTAGTTAAATGGAATTCTTGGCAGCCATTCAGCAACAGAACTTTGCAGCGCCATGGTTATCTGTGGTGATGTTGCATTGAATCGCGTGCAAACCTGACCGTGTCAATTGATCTGGTCACACCATTGTGCACTTCCATCGATGCTCAAGTTGAGGTGCTGGGATGGCAGTGGCTCTAATTCACGAAATAGAACGAATGTTAGCAAAACGCAAACAAACTTCTTTGTGCTTTGAAGGTGATCAAGTCACTGCTATCTGTATAGAAATGTAGTAAAGTCTGGGTATGCGTGTGGACCGGTATCACGTTGAGCAACTATGGGCAAAATAGACTGACCAACTGGGCATTAATTAGCGGATGATAGAACACTGAAACAAACAGAGCAGGCAAAGAAGATAACGAAGGTGGCGGCTTCGTTGTTCGCAAAGAAAGGCTACAATGGAGTCGGCGTCGCTGAAATTGGGGCGGCTTCAGGCTTTGGCCGTGGAACACTCTACCATCACATAGAAAGCAAAGAAGACCTTCTTCACGAAATTGCTTCACAGTACATTTCAGGCCTGGTTCAGTCTGGCCATAGAATAGTGGGAGAGTATCCAGATCCTATTCAGCGCTTGAACGCGCTCAGTCGACACTTGATGGCTGTCATCAGCAGTAGCTTAGCAGAAATCGTAGTCTGTTTTCGCGAAGTCCAATCTTTGACAGGCGCACGACACCATGACGTTATGTGTATGCATGCAGAATACCAACAAATCTGGTCTAAAACGATAGAAGAAGGTGTCCAGCAAAATGTGTTCAGGGCTGTCGATAAAATCGCTGTGAAAGGTCTTTTAGGGATGTATTTTTACTCATGCCTATGGTTAAAACCGGATGGTCTTCAATCTCCTGAGGATATTGGAGATGTTTTTAGTGACCTTGTCATCCGTTCTCTTTCTAAACGACCAGACGAATAACGAAGCTTTACTTAGTTTACTTAGACCCAC
>DDCR01000175.1 GCA_002335115.1 Oceanospirillaceae bacterium UBA2001 | reverse complement strand
ATAACAATACAAATGTGTCTTATAAACCGAGAAAAAATAATCATGGTTCTTACCTTATGAGTGGAATAAATGTTTCAATTTTAGGCACCCTGCTGCTGCCACCCCACCTTCCAATAATGCCATTGAAGCGGGCATCATCGGAACGCCTGCATGCTTATTAGCCTGGCAAAAATGGCCAATCAAAGCGCTGATTAATGGCTGGTGAGTGATCAGAATTATGCCCTCATCAGTTTGCTTGAGTAAAAAATTTTGCACTTCATTAATGTCACCATGAGGGGTGATGCAATCAAGGCGTTGGATGCTTAAACTGTGTGTTTTTTGATAATAGTGCTCTAACAACAATGAGGCCGTTTGTTGCGTTCTAACATAAGGGCTCACCCAAAGACGAGTGAACTCGTGCCAAGGCAGGGTGGTGTTATTACTTTGCCGAATGACCGCTGCCATGCCCTCTTCCGTCAGTCTGCGCTGCGCATCAGTGGCAGCCCTCTCGCTTGCTTCTGCATGACGCATCAGCAGCAATTTCATTAATCTTCAGCCTTAGGGGTATCCTGTGCCTCCGGCCAGTCATTAAAGGGGAATGGTTTGTCTTCAGTTTGGTAAGACAAAAAGCGGTAACTGTGCAGTATAAAACGCCCCAAGCTATTACTAAACTCGAGTATAGTTAGATGACTCGATTCATTAAATAATCGATATAAAAATTGACCAATGACCAAAAGCACTAATATCGAGGCCGCAATTTCCACCAACAGTAAGCTCAAAAGCATAAATACTAAGCGTAGCCAAAATACTTCTGATGTAAGGTTATTTTTTAATGCTTGCATAGTTTTACTCCGTTGACTCTTAGTTTCTAACATAGGGTCAGTTGCTCCCTATTTCAAGTAATTAACTGCGTTTTAACACAAATTCAACATCTGAGTTTTGATCCCGAGCCATGAGTGATTGGGCAACAGTTGATACATCAGCACCTTGGTAAACCAATGCATAAAGTCCATCAACTAGGGGCATATTCACCTTTAATTCATCAGCCTTTGCTTTCACTAAGGCAAGGGTATTTACCCCCTCAGCGACTTCTCCCAACTCTGCTACAGCCTCATCGAGGCCTTTGCCTTGGCCTAAAGCGTAACCCACTCGATAATTTCTGCTCAAAGGTGACATGCAGGTTACAATCAAATCCCCAACGCCAGCTAGGCCTAAAAATGTCATTGGGTTTGCACCCATATGCACCGCTAAGCGACTCATTTCTGCCAAGCTTCGAGTTAACAGCATGCTACGGGTATTTTCACCCATGCCCATGGCAGCACTGAGACCCGCAGCAATCGCATAAATATTTTTAAGTGCACCACCTAATTCAGTTCCGTAAGGGTCATTACTTGCATACACCCTAAAAAAATCACATTGCAATAAGGCCTGAACTTGCTGTCTCAGACCTTCATTGTCGCTGGCAATAACTGTGCCTGTTAACTGCTTAGCGGCCACCTCCTTGGCTAAATTTGGACCACTGACCACACCAATAGGATTCTTTGGAAAGTAAACTTCGAGTAGTTGACTCATTAAGAGAAAATGATCCGGCTCTATGCCTTTGGCTGTCGTTACAAGGAACTGCTGATCATTAATGAAGTCTTTAACTTGCTCCAAAACCCCTCTAAAGGCTTTACTGGGCACTGAAAATATAAGGGTGTCTGCATGGCTTACACACCTCTTAAAGTCAGTGACTATTTCAAGGTCGTCATGCAGATATAGGCCAGGCACATACCTCGAGTTGACTCGAGTTTGACGCATTTCTTCAGCAAGATATTGGTCACGTAACCAAAGGCTCACTGGGAAACCGTTATGGGCAACAATATTGGCTAATACTGTGCCAAAACTGCCACCGCCCATCACTGTTACCCGGTGTTGAAAGTTCATGGATATTCCTATTACACTAATAGCTCGCTAGGTGTCGGCTCACAATCTAAACGTTTTCCCAACATTTCTTCTAAATCGGGTATGATGAAAGCATCGTCTTCAGAAGCAAAGCTAATAGAGATTCCAGTGGCTCCAGCCCGGCCTGTGCGGCCAATACGATGCACATAATCCTCTAACTCTTCGGGCAGGTCATAATTAAACACATGACTTACACCATCCACGTGGATACCTCGGCCTGCAACATCGGTGGCGACTAAAATAGGGGTGTCACCACTGCGGAATCGTTCTAGCGTCTTAACTCTTTTAACTTGGGCAACCTCACCAGACAACAGGGCACTTTTTATCCCATCTTTTTGCAATTTCTCTGCCAAATCACGTGTAATGTGACGTCGATTAGCAAACACGATAGCGCGCTCTACACCCATAGTTTTTAGGCAATTCAGTAAGACCTTGTACTTATCAGCTCGGGCCACAGAAAAGAAACGTTGTTCGACACTCGCAGAGGCCAGTTCATCAGACTCAATTTCAACATGCACCGGTTCAAACGTCCATTGCTCTGCTAGGCGCAATATTTGTTCACTAAAGGTAGCACTAAACAACAAAGTTTGACGATCTTCCTTTTTGGGGGTTTGGCGGATAATGGCGCGCACATCAGGAATAAAGCCCATACTTAGCATGCGATCTGCTTCATCCAACACGACCACCTCTACCTCACGCAGATTGACATGGCCACGTCGACAGAAATCCAATAACCGTCCCGGTGTTGCAACCATAATATCTGTGTGCTGTTTTTGTAGTTGTTTCTGCTGAACTTCAAAGTCCATACCACCCACAAGTTGTTGTACGTTGACTTCACAAAAACGAGCTAGATCTTCAGCGTCAGCCGCAATTTGCATCACCAACTCGCGCGTTGGTGCAACAATAAGAGCACGTGGAGTACCTAAACGGCGGGGACCACTAATAGGGAAATCTAAAAAGTCAGTAATCATGCTCAGCAAAAACGCAGCCGTTTTACCTGAGCCAGTTTGGGCTTTGCCAGTAATGTCATTGCCGCTTAGGGATTCAGGTAAGGTTAATGCTTGGATTGGACTGCAATATTCATAACCCAGAGCAGCGACAGCCTGCATGACTTGATCAGGTAGGTCTAGATCGTGAAAACGTGTTTTTCCTTCCTCTTGTGAGACGACAAAATCGTCCAACGACCAGTTATGGTCAGAAGCATTTGAATCATTTGATTTCAAGGTGATTTTCCATTGAGGGACGCGCTCATCCCAGTAAGATAAACTTCAGCGAAGCAGTATAGAGAGTTTGACGCCATTACACAAAATACCATAGCTTAGAGAATTGCCCAATCAACCAAATTGGCGCTGGTAAGGCGGCAGCGCCTGCAATAGTTGTTGTCCATAACGTTTACTAATTATACGCTTATCTAAAATAGTGATTCGGCCCTTGTCATCTTCTTTGCGTAACAATCGACCTGTCGCCTGGACTAGCCTAATACTGGCTTCAGGCACCGATAGTTCAGTAAAACTATTACCACCCAATTTTTCAATCCACTCCGCTAAAGCGGATGGAACTGGACGATCGGGCACTGTAAAGGGCAATCGTGTAATGACCACGTGAGTTAAATAATCCCCCGGTAAGTCGATCCCTTCTGCAAAACTCGCTAAACCAAACAGCACGCTACCCTCTTTCTCATCGACTCGTTGTTTGTGCTGGTCTAACAAACGCTGTTTTGAAGACTCCCCTTGCTGCAAAATCAAATCTTGCCAAACATCTCCCATGCCTTCAAACACAAGCTGCATCACTCGTCTTGAGGTAAATAAGACTAAACTCGCTTCAGTCTTATTTAACTGCGCTTTAAGGCCTTTGATGAGTTGCTCTACAAACACAGTTTCAGAGCCAGGTTCAATGGCTTCTTTAGGCACACAGATCTGTGACTTAGAAAAGTCAAAGGGGCTTTGCACGGCCAGTTGGGTACTGAGGGGGTTCATCCCTGCGTGAGTAATTAAACGCTCAAACCGGCCCAGTGCAGTCAGTGTGGCCGACGTTAACAAGGCTCCAAAACACCGCTGCCACAAATTTTCTTGTAACAATTCCGCCGCCATTATTGGGCTTGCTGAAATTTCTAGATCCACCCGTTCTGGTGTTTGCCAATATTGTAACCATCGAGCCATGGGGACTTCTCCCTCTCGATCTACTTTGGCATAAGCCTGCCATAGTCCAAGTTGCTGTTCAGCGTTTTGTTGTAATACGCCAAAAGCAGCCAAGTAACTTTCAGCTTGATCCTTAGGTAAACCATTTTGGTCACCTTTAACCACGTCGTCCATTAAGCTGTGCAAGGCACCCAAATCTCGGGCCAGACGGGCACTACCTAGGCCCAAGTCATGGCTCATTTGCACTAATTCTGCAGGCACTATACCTTGGGCAAAACGGTAGTTTTCTTGCTGTTGATAACCTTCCTCTGGTCTAAATGCTGACTGGTCTAAAAACTGCTCTAAGCTGATCAACTGTTGTTCAAGCACTTGGATATGATCCTGCACCTGTTGACTGACCTGCGCGCCTTTGCCCCCACCTTGCCACTCCTTCAGAAACTTCTTTACCCCCGAACGCGTTTGACCATACCAGCGGCTCAACTGCCTTATCCCCTGCTGATGGGTGAACTGCTTTAGGGTTTTA
>DDCR01000154.1 GCA_002335115.1 Oceanospirillaceae bacterium UBA2001 | reverse complement strand
ATCATCAGAGACATAATCAGTGTACGTTGAAACAGTTTAATCAAAATCTGCTTATTTTCAGGCTGAAATTCTGGGCCATGTAGGGTTTTACGCATATCCACTGCATTAAAAAAATAGCCAGCAGTATAAGTTGAACTATGTGTTTTAAGTGTTTGCCATATCTCAACCTCGCCCCAGCTTTTATGCACGGCTATCAATTTTTCTTTAAATGGCGCGTCAGCCTCAAGATCCCACTTTTTTGCTTGTCGCGCAGTTTTCTTGAAGAGGGAAGCACTACCAGATTTTTCATAATTCAATCGAAGCCCAACCCTTGTGTGGCTTTTGTTTTTTGCTGCGCGCTGAATGTCTCCAGCAAAAGCTGCATAAACAGATTCATTTGGCAGTTCACCCGATTTCCCATTCCAAGTCGCTAGGGCGGCCACAGTCTCTGGTAATATTTCCACTACAATGTTGTTTTCTACCGAGCGAAAGAGCATAGATCCTATCGGGAAAAGAAATGTAATTAAAACAAAGATGAGTAGTGGTGATATCAGGAGCAGCGCCCGAATTTTTTGCCGCTTTAATGCCGAAGCCAAACTTTGCTTAAGTGGTTTTCCATCCACGGTCATCAAAGCGCCGGTTGCGTTATTATCAATCATGTCGTTCCCATCACTAGCTCAGAGTTCTATAAAGCCAACTAATTTAAAATGCAAAAGGGCCAATCGTAGCTATTTTGCATTTTGAATTGTCTGATTAAAAAAAAGGGCCAACCAAGGCCCTTTTTACATTTTAGATTGTCTTACTTTGCAAGCCAAGCTTGAAACTTCGACTCAATATCGTCCTTATAATCTGCCCAGAAAGCATAGTTCATGAGGAACGTATTTTTCGAGTTGGCAGGATCAGTCGGCATATGAGGTGCCATGGCAATACCCAACTCTGCATGCTTATCAACCAAGGGAGCTGAAGACGCGCGGGTTGGTCCATAACTAATCCATTTAGACTGATCTGCAAGACGCTGCGTGTCGGTTGCAAACTTTACATAGTCCAAAGCTCGTGCTTCACGCTCAGGGCTAAGACCAGTTGGAATAATCCAGCCGTCAAGGTCATAAATCTGTGCGTCCCAAAGCATTGAAACAGGTTGCTTGTCTTCTTCGATCAAAGCAAATAAACGGCCATTAAAAGTTGAACCCATAACGACTTCACCATCAGCTAATAATTGCGGCGTGTCAGCACCTGCAGACCACCAGATCACATCATCTTTGATGGTATCAAGTTTCGCAAGAGCTTGATCTTGGCCAGCTTCTGTTTCCAGTGTTGAATAGATATCTGCCTTGGCAACACCATCACACAAAAGGGCCCATTCCATGTTGGAAAGCGCGCCTTTCTTCAATGAACGTTTGCCAGGATAAGCTTTTGTATCAAAGATTGCACAGATACTAGTTGGTGGGGTACTTCCAACCATGTCATTGCGGAAACCTACAGTATAGGAATAAACAATCTGTGGGATAAAGCAAGGCGACACGATAAAAGAACCAAAATCGTCTGAAGCAGAGGTACCATCTGGCGCAGAGGCTAGCATGGAATCATGATCGATCTCCATTGCAAGACCTTCGTCGCAAAGCTGCATCGCCGGACCAGCTTCAACATCAACTAGATCCCAAGTTAGGTTGCCAGCTTCGTTCATAGCACGCAATTTTGCTACTGCGGTGCCAGAACTCTCGTCATTAATAATAGTGACGCCAGTTTTTGCCGAATAGGGCTCATGGTAAGCTTTTAGTTGTGATTTAGAATAGGCTCCGCCCCAAGAAACGATAGTCATTTCCTCATGCGAGCCTGCAAGTGCCAATCCAGCAGGTAGCGATAGAGCCACCGTCACTAGAACTGTTTTAGTGAATTTCATTTCATACTCCCAAAGTAGCCCGTTTTTTATTAGTAGAATCTAGGTTACGGACAGAACAAAAGATTCTTATATAAGCTACGTCCCTTATGGGACGTACTTAGTAATTTTAGATTTACGCGTCTAGAGCTCGGCAATCTGATGGTAGCCAGCCAATATCAATCTGGGCACCAGGTTCTAGCCGAACTTGATCCGGCGCGTTGCGTGTTTTAACAATAAAATTGTCATTGCCAGCGACTTGCAGGCGGGTACGGAACATGTCACCCATATAAATGAATTCGAGCACTTCTGCCCTGAGCCTATGTGCACCAGGGCGCATTCGGGCTTTGTCTAATTCAACTCGTTCAGGTCGGATTGACACCCGCGTCTTCTCACCAGCTTTGGTGACATTGACAGGGTTACATTCGATGACGTTGCCATCATTCAGCTGAACTAGAGCCAAACCATTCGACATCTCTTTAACCACGCCTTCTAGTGTGTTGTTCTCGCCAATAAATTGCGCCACAAAACTATTTTCAGGAGATTCATATAATTCTGCTGGTGGTGCCAATTGCTGAATCCGCCCATCATTGAATACTGCGACTCGATCCGACATAGTTAATGCTTCTGTCTGGTCATGAGTCACATAAACCACGGTGATGCCAAGATTTTCTGCAATTCGCTTAATTTCAAACTGCATATGCTCACGCAGTTGCTTATCGAGTGCGCCTAAAGGTTCATCCATCAAAACAAGCTCGGCTTCGAACACGAGCGCACGCGCTAGAGCCACCCGTTGTTGTTGGCCACCAGACAATTGTGCTGGCCTACGGCCACCAAAATCACCCATTTGAACCATTTCCAGGGCGCGCTTCACCTTAGCTTCGCGATCAGACTTGCCGATTTTTCGAACTTCGAGCGGAAATGCAAGGTTCTCTGCCACAGTCATGTGGGGGAAAAGTGCATAATTTTGAAATACCATACCAATTCCACGCTTATGGGGTGGAATATTATTGATCGAGATGCCATCCAGCATAATATCGCCGTGGGTTGCTGTTTCAAAACCAGCCAGCATCATTAGGCAGGTCGTTTTACCCGACCCAGAAGGGCCTAACATGGTTAGAAACTCGCCTCTAGGCATCGATAGGTTTAGGTCTTTCACCACCAACGACAGGCCATCATAACTTTTTTGGACACGATCAAATTTTACAAAAGCATCAGTTTCACTCGTCTTGCTTGTCAAAAAATTACACCTTTTTCTATTTTGCCGTTGAATTTAGCCGCCGCGATTGGCATATTTTGGGCTTGAGACTTATTCAGGGCCGTTCACCCCGCTGAGAAACTACGATATCGCTAAACCATACTAGGAAACAACCCCAAAAGACCAAAAGTACGCGTTTAGACAAAATAAATAACAAAATTGACATCTTGTTAGAATTTTTATACCAAAAGAACGTTCAATTGTTGGCAGTTCAAAGCTTAAACCCGTGGGCAATTCTTGCAGCCTCATGAAGGATCCTGTGACTGTCACCCCGTCATTCTAGACGCCATTTTACACCAGTTAAATATTAAGTTATTTAAATTACTTTAATTAAATGATTATTTATTAGCAAGTTAGTTAA
>DDCR01000086.1 GCA_002335115.1 Oceanospirillaceae bacterium UBA2001 | reverse complement strand
CATAGCTGGGCCAATCGATTTTGGGTCGCCCATGTTAGCCAACATCTGCACCAGACCTACAAGTGTGCCGATCATACCCATGGCGGGTGCAAAATCTCCCCAAGCTTCAAAAATAGAACCGCCAGCCTTTGCTCTGCGTATTTTCATGCCTGCCTCAGTGGCAAGCGCCCCTTTGATCGCAGCACCATCCTGACCATCGACCAACATGCCCATGCCCTTATTAAGAAATTCATTGCTGACTTCTTGGGATTCTAGGGCGATCATGCCGTCTTTGCGCGCAATGGTTGCAAGCTCAACGACTTTTTCAATCAAATCTTCAGGCTTGTCGACTTTATTTGCGAAGGCTTGACCAGCCAAGCTTATGGCCCCGACAAAGTCACCAATGGAAGAACGCATTAAAACAACGGCCAAAGAGCCACCGATAACGATAAAAATAGAAGCACCGTTAACAAACATGGCCATAGGACCACCCATGAGAATACCCGCCGCAACGATTCCAAAAGATGCGACAAACCCGACAATTGTTGCTAAATCCATCTTTTATATCTCCAACCCATTGTTATCTAATAAATTCTTGACGGTACGTTAAATACCATAGAATAGTAATCTCTCTATAATATCCAATATTATCGACCAAATGTAATAAATATTTAGCCTGATTATGTTCTTAACTCAGTATAGGTAAAAAAAATTCTCATAACCGAGTCTAATTGGATTTAAGTTACGCTATAATCAGACGATAACGTATAAGACTTCTGAGGTGTATCTATGAAATTTGCCGCTTTCTTTCTTACTATTACGTTTTCCATCTTTAGCTACGCAGTAGTCGATAAGGCGCCCAAGTGTGATGATTATTTTTCAGTGCAGCAAACGGATGGGCGTTATCAACGCGTGAGTAATGGGTTAGTCCAAGACCCACTTACAGGCCTTACTTGGTATCGTTGTGGGGCTGGGCAAACCTGGCTCAATGGAGAATGCCAAGGTGAGCCAATACGCTTACCCTTTGAAGACGCGCAAGCCTGGGCTGCCAACGTAACGTTAGCTGGCTTTGATGATTGGCGAGTACCAGAAACGGATGATATGACTACGCTAGTTGAGGCAGACTGCAAATCACCTTCTATTAACACACGGATTTTTAGTGGTATTGAACCTGAAGTGTATTGGAGCAGTGAGTCTAACTTTTGGATGCGACCCATGGCTTGGTCTTTCTTTTTTTACCGCGGCCACTATTTTAGTAAGCAAGCAAAAGGCGAGCCTCTTCGTTTCATGCTAGTAAGAGATTAAGCCTCTTCACTAACTTGCTCTCTGCTTCCCCACTCACCTCAGTATGAACGGTAACGCCTACCTTGTGGGCTTAACTGCTGATGTGGGTTTCAGTTCGTATCCTCGGCAGGCGTGGCCATCAATACGCATGACTTCTATCATTGGCAATTGGCGAGATTTAATGGCAAACAAGCGGCATCCTCTTGGGAATTTTGCATCCCAAGTGACGTAAAAGTGTTTGCATTGCATGCAGTTAGGAACATTTTTATTTGTATTCATAGGCTGTAAATAAAGTGGGTCAATATCAAGCTGACTGCACATGTCTTAGTTTAACCACTGATTTGAAAATATTCCAACCTATATGGCTTATCTAACGCTTGGATCTTTTGGTATTAGGGTGATACTGGTTCTGTTACTGGGTCACACAGAAGCATCACAAAAACATGAATTTCAATAGCTTAAGATACCTCAGGCCTTATTCATCAGATTTTTTTGGAGTGGAAAAGCCCAGCAAGTCCAGCTGTTCAGGTGATGAATTTGACCCTAGGCTAGAGTCCTCAAGTGGCAGCACTGGCTCATTTTGCTCGCTCAATTCACTTTCTTCCCTTGCTTGGGGTACCGCAGCTGGAGTGTCGATCTGCTCTATTGTACCACTAACAGGATGGGCCTCAGATGAACCCATATGCCCTGGCTTTATTGAGCCAGCTTGTGGCTCTATATTGGCGGCTTGTGGCTCTAGCTTTTCAGCTTGTGAGTCAATCTTCTCAGCCGCTGCGCGCTCTGCTTCTAAAGCATCTAACTCGTCAAACTGCTGTTCTCTCAAGGCGCGTCTGGCATCTCGATCTGTCTGTGACGGCTTGGTACGGAAATACTCGTCCCACACTCGATACCCCAATACTGTAAAAAAGAACACCACCATTGAGTAACCAAATAAAGTGGTGAAGTCAATGTCTCTTAACCAGGACAACTTATCAGCATAAGCCATCAGCATAACCAACATAACCGCAAAAATAAGCACTATGCGCATAGTGCGACAAAAAGCACAGGGCTGTTTGCCACTGGGGTCACTGTCACTAATTCGACGTCCCATATTCGTTATCCACCACTCACATAATTAATCATGATTCCCGCAGCAACAGCTGAACCAATCACTCCTGCCACGTTGGGTCCCATGGCGTGCATTAACAAAAAGTTTTGGTTATTAGCTTCTAAACCCACCTTGTTAGACACCCGCGCCGCCATAGGCACAGCTGATACTCCAGCTGAACCAATCAGTGGGTTAATACCGCCACCCGCTAATTTATTCATGATCTTAGCCATCAACACACCAGAGGCGGTACCAATAGCAAACGCCACCATACCTAGACAGAGGATACCCAAGGTCGTGAGATCTAAGAATTTATCTGCCGATAGTTTAGAACCTACTGCTAAGCCTAAAAAAATGGTAACCACGTTAATTAATGCATTTTGAGTGGTATCAGATAAACGATCCACCACACCAGATTCGCGCATCAGATTACCAAAACAGAACATGCCCAATAAAGGCGCTGCATCAGGCAGCATAAACGCCACTAACAATAACAATAACAAGGGAAATACAATCTTTTCAACCTTGCCTACGGGGCGCAATTGCACCATTTTTATCTGCCGCTCTTTTACTGTCGTGAGGGCTCGCATAATAGGCGGTTGAATCAGGGGCACGAGGGCCATGTATGAATATGACGCCACTGCAATCGCACCCAACAAATCTGGCGCAAGCTTACTGGCCACATAAATAGACGTTGGGCCATCAGCACCCCCTATAATGCCTATGGCTGCTGCATCAGCGAGGGTGAAGTCCATCCAGCCAAGGGTAGACATACCCACTGCGCCTATTAAAGTCACAAAGATACCAAATTGTGCGGCCGCCCCCAAAAATAGCGTTTTAGGGTTAGCTAATAATGGACCAAAATCTGTCATGGCTCCCACACCCATGAAAATAATGAGCGGGAAAGCGCCAGTTTCAATACCGACAGAGTAAAACATATAGAGAATGCCACCCGGATCAGCTAAACCAGCACCAGGAATGTTAGCCAATAAGCCACCAAAACCAATAGGGATGAGTAGCAAAGGCTCAAAATTACGTTTAATGGCTAAATAAAGCAGTAACAAGCCCACAGCCATCATGATGACTTGGCCTGGTTGCACTTGATACACGCCGGAGCTGTACCAAATTTGTAATAACTTGTCCATGAATATTCCGCCTAAACCAAGGTCAACAAAGTATCACCAACAGATACAGAATCACCTTCTTTAGCCATCACAGCACTCACCGTACCCGCCTTACTGGCACGAATTTCTGTTTCCATTTTCATGGCTTCAAGGATGAATAAAACATCACCTTCTTGCACCGCTTGGCCTGGCATCGCGTGAATTTTCCAAATGTTCCCTGCTAAGGGGGCCGTTATAGCTTCCCCACCAGTGACTGGCAAAGCGACCGGTGCTGGTGTGGCTGTCATCGCCAATGGAGCTAAACCAACCGCTGAAATATCTCCACCCTCGGCGACTTCCACCACATAACTTTGGCCATTCACACCAATGGTATAAACTGATGTCTGCGCTGCTGCAGGTTTAGGTGCGGTGGTGGCTTGGGCAGACTCGAGTGTTGGAATAGGTTCAAAGGCATCCGGGTTATCCCGATTTTCTAGGAACTTAAGTCCTACCTGAGGGAAAAGTGCATAGGTTAAAACGTCATCTATTTCACGATCACCTGATGCAAGCTTAATATTTTTCTCTTGCGCTAGACCACGTAATTCAACAGTGAGCTGGTCCAGCTCATCTTCAATAAGATCTGCAGGGCGGCAAGTAATAGCCTCAGCCCCATCTAACACACGGGCTTGTAGCTCTTTATTAAAAGGCGCCATGGCAGCACCATATTGGCCTTTCAGCACTCCCGCTGTTTCTTTAGTAATGCTTTTGTAGCGCTCACCCGTTAACACGTTGAGTACCGACTGAGTGCCTACAATCTGTGAGGTGGGTGTCACTAGTGGAATAAAACCTAGGTCTTCTCGCACTCTTGGAATTTCTTCTAGCACTTCATCCAGCCGATCTGCAGCACCTTGTTCTCTGAGTTGGCTTTCCATATTGGTCAGCATACCACCTGGAACCTGAGCCACTAAAATGCGAGAGTCTACACCCCTAAGAGACCCTTCCCATTTTGCATATTTCTTGCGTACGTCACGGAAGTAAGCGGCCACTTCTTCTATAGCCTTAATATCTAAGCCTGTGTCTCGATCACCATCTTCAAAAATAGATACCACAGACTCTGTGGGTGAGTGTCCGTAGGTCATAGACATAGAGGAAATAGAGGTATCAACGTTATCAATGCCTGCTTCAGCCGCTTTTAAAATGGCCGCCGTAGACAAACCTGTGGTAGCGTGACATTGCATGTGCACTGGCATGTTAGTTTCAGCTTTGAGGCGAGTGACTAACTCAAATGCCTTATACGGATTCAACAAACCTGCCATGTCTTTAATACAAATAGAATCCGCCCCTAGATCTTCTATTTGCTTAGCCAAGTCAACCCAGTAGTCCATCGTGTGCAGAGCACTGAGCGTGAATGACATTGCACCTTGAGCATGTTTGCCCGTTGCTTTGACCGCTTTAATAGCTGTGGCTAAATTACGCACATCGTTCATGGCATCAAACACACGAAACACGTCCACCCCATTAATGGCCGCCCGCTCGACAAATTTTCGCACTACATCATCAGCATAATGCCGATAGCCAAGAATATTCTGTGCGCGGAACAACATTTGTTGCGGCGTGTTAGGCATAGCCGCCTTTAAAGCACGAATACGCTCCCAAGGGTCCTCA
>DDCR01000029.1:4743-4959 GCA_002335115.1 Oceanospirillaceae bacterium UBA2001 | reverse complement strand
TGATGCGCTAGTAACCTTAAAATAACAACAAAATGGAGGGAGACTAATGACTCCTGAAGAAATGCAGGCAGCAATAGAGGCGTTGCAGGGTTTAAGCAATACTAACCTCGAAATATTTTATTATTGGTGTACCGCCATAATGATCTTAATTCACGCAGGCTTTCTCATGTATGAGATGGGTGCATCGCGGGTTAAACACTCGCTCGCTTCTGGTAC
>DDCR01000029.1:0-4711 GCA_002335115.1 Oceanospirillaceae bacterium UBA2001 | reverse complement strand
TTACCCATGTCGGCCATTATGGGGCCTAACATGGCAGACCAAGCCACGGGTGTATTCTGGGGTGCCTTCACTCTATTTGCCTGTACGACTGCTTCCATTTTATCTGGTGCGGTGATCGAGCGTATCCGCATGGCCTCCTTTGTGGTGCTGGCGGTGATCCTAGGCTCTGTGGTGTGGAACTTAGCGGCCTCTTGGGGCTGGCATCCTGCCGGTTGGTTGGTCACTGAATACGGCTATCACGATGCAGTGGCGTCTGGTGTGGTGCATACCATTTCTGGCTTCTTTGCCTTAGGCGTATTGATTAACCTAGGACCAAGAATTGGCAAGTTTAATGCAGACGGCAGCGCTAACCAGATTCGGGGCCATAGTTTACCTATGACCATCACGGGTTTGATGTTGATTGTGGTTGGTTTCTTTGGTTTCATCGGCGCCTGTGTGTTGTATAACTATGGTGTGGGTGGCGGCTGGACTAACATCTATGGAGGTCCAACCACTCTTTCTGCATACCTATTTAACACCTTAATGGCTGTTGCTGGCGGTATCATCGGTTGTTACGCCTGTACCCGTGATCCTTTTTGGATGATGTCGGGTGCCCTGTGTGGTGTGATTTCTGCGGCAGCTGGCCTTGATTTGTGGTATCCACCACTGGCCTTTGCTATTGCCTTCGCTGGTGGTTACTTAGGACCTTGGGCGGCTGGCCAACTCGAGAAAATGGGCATTGACGACGCTGTTGGCGCCGTTGCTGTGCACGGCGTATGCGGTGTGTGGGGCTTATTGGCTGTAGGTATCTTCCTAGGCGGTTATCCAGGCTTTAGTTCTTGGGATGGCTTTGATGTGCCTTCTATTAACATGACAGGCCAAGTGATTGGCGCTGCTGTGATGGTTGCTACTGGCTTTATTCCTGGCTATGTATTGTCTTGGATCTTCAATAAGTTAGGGATCCTTCGCGCTGGTGATGGCGTCCAACGTGACGGCATGGATAGTGAGCTGGAAGGTGTGGCTTATCCAGAAGAAATTCGCTCTCAGTAACTTGACTTACACAAGCCAAACTTAATTTGGCTTGTGTCCATAAAGAATAAGAGGATTACCTATGTTTAACTCATCACCGATTACTAGCTGGGAAGGTGCAGAAGCCATCTTCAGCTATGCCGACAGCCCTTTGGGTATGGCCGTATGCTTTTGGATCATGACAGCTATGCTGATCGTACCTTTGGTTGTGTCTTATAAGGCTGAAGAACAGGCTGAGATCGACCATCAGTAGTTGATGCTTAATCTAAAGGCCTAAAATAGAGGCCAAAAAAACCGCCCAATGGCGGTTTTTTTGTTTTCCATCTATTCTCGAGGTTACACTAAATGAGCAATGGCATTGCGCTCTTCTTCTAGCTCTTGGCGAGTCTTATCGATATAGGCTTGACTTGATGCATCAATGGATAGGCCTTGCACAATAGTGTATTCACCATTTTGACAAGTGACTGGGAAAGAGAACATTAAGTCCTTTGGAATGCCATAGCTACCATCGCTTGGAATACCCATACTGGTCCAATCACCGTCGGCTGTGCCCGCGACCCAGATGCGCATGTGATCAATGGCTGCATTAGCGGCAGAGGCCGCAGAAGAAGCGCCACGAGCTTTTATAATGGATGCCCCTCGCTGGGCAATGACCGGAATAAAGTCTGTGTCGATCCAGTTTTGGTCGACTAGGTCGGTCGCAGTCTGGCCCTTTACACTTGCATTAGTAACATCAGCGTACATGGTGGCTGAATGGTTGCCCCAAATACACAAATTCGTTACGTCACTGACCCCAGCATTAGTTTGGTTGGCAAGTTGCGTTAGAGCCCGGTTGTGATCTAACCGAGTCATGGCAGTAAACTGCAGCGGGTTTAGATCGGGTGCACTCTTCATAGCGATGTAGGCATTGGTGTTGGCAGGGTTGCCTACGACAAGTACCTTAACATTTCGGTTAGCGTTATCATTGATGGCCTTACCTTGAGCAGTAAAGATGTTGGCATTGGCTTCAAGCAAGTCTTTGCGTTCCATACCTGGGCCACGTGGACGCGCACCCACCAGTAAGCAATAGTGAGCATCATCAAAGGCCACTGCCGCATCATCTGTGGGCGTGATAGAGTTCACTAAGGGGAATGCACAGTCTTCAATTTCCATAACCACGCCATTGAGGGCACCTAATGCAGGGGTGATTTCTAACAATTTAAGGTTGATCGGCTGGTCACTGCCTAACATCTCACCTTTGGCAATGCGGAAGATAAGTGAATAAGAAATCTGGCCGGCGGCACCGGTGATAACAACGTTAACTGGGCTTTTCATTAAGTACTCCGAAGCATGGGGTTTTTGATTGACTGCTTAGTTAAAATTAAATTTGTGACTTACAAAGGTAGTGAAATAGACCAAAATGTCGCATTGATGCGGCTCAGGGTCTTAATTGAAGCGGCATTATACCTAAAATTTTTTAACTTCGGTATGCAACAAAGATCTATTAAGTTAATACAGAATATTAAGGAGTCATTTAAATGCATTATGTCACCACCAAGGATGGCCGTTTAGCTGCCGTTATCAATAATCGTTTAATAGACATAGGGGCTGCCAGCATAGCGCTAGGTGGAGCCGCCCCATGCAAGGACATGTGGGCTTTACTAGAGAGCTCCCAAAAGGTTCAACAAGAGCTCGATACTCTTGCCCAAAAGGCCTATGAACAACAACTAGCCAGTGTAGTTTATGAGCCCCAGTTAGTCGGTTCACCACTAACATACTTGCGCCGCAATGTATTATGTATCGGCAAAAACTACGTTGACCATGCGGTAGAAATAGCTGATAAAATGGGCATTAGCGCGGACCTACCAAAATACCCAATTGTGTTTAGTAAAGCCACCAAAACCCTCATTGGTCCATTAGAGTTGATACCATTGCATGCAGGTGTAACGCGTAAGATAGATTATGAAGGTGAGCTAGCACTGGTGATTGGTAAAGCTGGGATCAACATTTCCAAAAGTGAGGCATGGCGTCACATATTTGGTTTTAGCTGTTATAACGATGTGTCTGCTAGGGATTTACAAAAACGCCATGGCCAATGGCATATGGGTAAATGTCTAGATGGGTTTGGACCCATGGGCCCCGCCATAACGCCGACTTATGGGCAGCCTTTAAGTGATGATCTTCGACTCACCTGCAAAGTGAACGGTGAATTAAGACAAGACGCTACCGTGGCGCAAATGATCTTTGACATTCCCACCCTAATAGCGACTTTATCAGCTGGTATCACCTTGGAAGTGGGTGATGTGATTGCCACAGGCACCCCAGCTGGCGTGGGCATGGGCTTTGATCCAATGCGTTTCTTAGCGCCTGGTGACGAGGTGGAAGTGGCCATCGATGGCACACTTCCCCTCACCAATAGCCTTGCTTTAACTTAGGCTTTGCTTTCCCCTTCACCTAAATAGCAGGCCAGAGAATCGTCTAGAGCGTCAACCCACGGGGTGTGGTGGGGTGGCGCAATTTTCCCTGTTAGGGCTGACTTGTAGCCATGGTCACGGAAGGTCATAATGCCTTGTTTTTTGTGCTTTTTCCATTGGTAAAAGGCTTGATTACAATCTTCTAAGTCGATTGCAGGATAATCAGTTTTGGCCATTAACCCCATGGTGTAACGGCCTTGAAAAGCGATGGCCTCGTAGTCATCAGCTAGGCTGTCCTCTTGGGCGCGCCAGTCATCAATGTCGAGTTGCATTTCGGGCTGGGTTGGCAAAGCCACACGCCCCATAATCACATCTCTTGCATACCATGCTTGGGCATCAAACATATTAAATGTGTACCACTGATCCTGCATGCCTAAGTACATGACTTTAGGGTTATGTTGCCAGACCACACCGTTATATAAATCAACTGGATAAAGGCGATTATTAGTTTTTAGATTGAGTGATTCTTGCATAAATGGGAAGTGGTGCAAGTATCCAGTGCAGAGGATAATGGCATCAACCTTTTTTTGTGTACCGTCAATAAAGTAAGCCGTATCTTGGTCAACATGTTTCAAGGCGGGAACTTCTTGCCAATTATCTGGCCAATCATAACCCATAGGTGCCGTGCGGTGAGCCACAGTGATCGTTTTTGCACCATACTTCCAGCATTGTGAGCCAATGTCTTCTGCGGAATAAGAGGTGCCCAAGATCAAGATGTCTTTATCTTTGAATTCTAAAGCGTCCCGAAAATCGTGAGCGTGCATGATGCGCCCACCAAAGTGATTGAATCCGGGGTACTCAGGTACGTTGGGAGTAGAAAAGTGGCCACTAGAGACAATCACGTAGTCAAACTCTTCTTGATACTGTTTATTATTCGGCAGGTCTTCTGCGGTAATCATAAAGGTGTCAGAGCTGTCTTGGTAAGTAACGTTCCGAATGACGTTAGAAAAACGAATGTACTTGCGCACATCAGCTTTTTTAACACGGCCTTCTATATAATCAAACAAGACTGCACGGGGTGGAAATGAAGCAATTTCGCCACCAAAGTGCTCATCAAATGAATAGTCTGCAAACTCCAAGCCTTCCTTTGGGCCATTAGACCAAAGGTAGCGATACATACTGCCATGCACGGGTTCACCGTATTGGTCTACCCCAGTGCGCCAAGAGTAGTTCCATAGGCCACCCCAGTTGTCTTGTTTTTCAAAACACACAATTTCTGGAATGTCGGCACCTTTAGCTTGAGCCGATTG
>DDCR01000028.1 GCA_002335115.1 Oceanospirillaceae bacterium UBA2001 | reverse complement strand
GGATCACTTAAAAATTCTTTCAGATATGGCCGCAGTGCCTTTTTAGTGGGCGCATCAGGGGTGCCAAGGTTGGTAATAAGCACGCCCACCTTGGTATCCATGCCATGTTCATAATCTTTTTCACCGACATATTTCATTCATACTCTCCTACATTCTGCCAAAGCAATAGCTACTATTTTTTACTCAATAGCAGCACAAAGCCATGCGCTTGGCTATTAATACACCAACCTTGGGAGTTTTTTGTTGATTCGTTAAAGGTTTGTCAAAGCTTTACTGACGACTTCGAACACATCTTTACTCAGCTCAGTTTGGTGCAGGCGTTGTAGTTGAGCTTGCATCAATTGTTGGCGACCTAAAGTGTGCCGTTTAAAACGACCTAAGGGCTTAGCAAGATTAGCTGCCATCATTGGATTGCTTGCATTTAAGCGTAACACCATGTCGGCAACAAATTCATAACCACTGCCATCAGCCGCATGGAAGTTAATAGCACTGCGCATAAAACTGCCCACCACACTTCTCACTTTATTCGGATTGCGTAGATCAAATGCTGGATGCTCAAGCAGTGCTTTTACATGCCCTAAGCGACCTCTTAGGTTAGCCCCAGCCTGCATTGCAAACCACTGACCTACGACCTGCGCATCACCCTGCCAACGCTGATAAAAATCAGCCAACAAAGGAGTGGATAAATCAGCATTTTTTTGGCCAATTAATATGCTCAGAGCAGCACCCACATCAGTCATATTTGCCTGCAGTGCATATTGCGCTTGGGCCAGGGTCTGGTAGGAGGCTTTATTTAACGTATTCAGATACCCTAAACAGGTATTCTTGAGTGCCCGCTGCCCGATGGCCTCTCCTGTTTGGCTAAACGGGCCGATATCATGGCAACGCTGGTAGCAGGCGAGTAGCTCATTTTCTAGTGCCATTGCAATGGCAAGACGCATGGCTTCGCGACCAGTATGGATCAAATCCACATCAACTGTGGCTTGGGTTTCAGCCAAATAGGCTTCACTAGGCAATTGCACTAACTTGGCGACCATCGCTGGATCTAAAGCTTCATCCACTAGACTGCTGCGCAACATGGTCACTAAGGCTTCATCAAGGTGGTAGTCTGTGGTGGCAGACATCGCTTGCTGAGTCGCCTCTATGAGCAGCCTCTGGCAGGCCTCCCAGCGACAAAAACCATCTTGGTCCTTACTCGCAAGTAACAATAATTGCGTTTGCGTGTAGGCATAATTTAATTTCACAGGGGCAGAAAAACCCCTTAATAACGAGGGTACTGGGAGCTCGTTAATACCTTCAAATATAAAAGTTTGTCTTGCCTGGGTAATATTGAGGACACAGTTAGGGCCCTGCACCAAGACACCTGTCTGCAATTGCAACGGCATTTCCAGGCCTTGGGCATCTAATAATGCCATCCGTAACGGCAGATGAAATGGTAATTTTTCCTGACATTCGGCCGTGGCTGGTGTCGATTGTGCTATGGTTAAGGAATATTGCTGATTGGCTGCATCATAAGTGTCAGTCACCTCTAAGGTTGGGGTCCCTGCCTGACTATACCAGTGTTTGAACTGCCTTAAGTCTATGCCACTCGCATCGGCCATAGCGGTCACAAAATCATCCGTGGTGACAGCTTGACCATCGTGCCGGTCAAAATACAGATCACTACCCTTACGAAATAATTCAGCACCCAAAAGGGTGTGGATCATGCCTACCACTTCAGCGCCTTTTTCATACACGGTGACAGAATAAAAATTATTAATTTCCATGTAAGATGCGGGCCGAATTGGATGTGCCATAGGGCCTGCATCTTCAGCAAATTGATGGGTACGCAATAGGGTCACATCTTCGATGCGCTTTACAGCAGCCGAGTAGGTATCTGAGGTGTATTGAGCATCACGAAAGACGGTGAAACCTTCCTTTAAACTCAACTGAAACCAATCTCGACAAGTGACTCGGTTACCCGACCAGTTATGAAAATACTCGTGCGCTACGATGCCTTCTATGCGCTCAAACGTCGCATCACTGCTGGTGGCTGGGTCGGCTAATACACAATCGGAATTAAAGATATTAAGGCCTTTATTTTCCATGGCCCCCATATTGAAATCATCCACAGCAACGATCATGAATAAGTCTAAGTCATACTCACGCCCATACTTTTGCTCATCCCAAAGCATAGAACGCTTGAGCGCACTCAGGGCGTGATCACACTTGTGACTGTTATGGGCTTCTACAAAAATCTGAAGGTCCACTTGGCGCCCAGATTGGGTAGTAAATAGACCATCTTGACGCACTAAGTCACCAGCGACCATGGCAAATAAGTAGGCTGGCTTAGGAAAAGGATCATGCCACACGGCAAAATGCTCACCATTATCTAAGTCGCCATGCTCTAATGGATTACCATTGGCCAATAATATGGGATAAGTGGTTTTATCTGCGCTAATGCGCGTGGTAAATATTGACAAGGCATCTGGTCGATCTAGGTAATAGGTAATATTTCGAAAACCTTCGGCCTCACATTGTGTGCAATACATGCCCCCCGATTTATACAGCCCTTCTAAACTGGTATTTAGTTGCGGCTGAATGAGGCATTCTGTGGTTAATTCAAAGGTGTCAGGACACTGATGAACAGATAAAACAGAGCCTTCTAAATCATAGCTTGAAGTGTCTAAAATGAGACCATTCATCATCACTTCTTGCAGTTTAATGTCTTTTCCACCTTGCAGCACAAGCTCTGACGAAGGGTTATTAGACGCTGGATTACGCTTGACCTTTAGGCGTGCGACCACCGAGGTATATTCATCACCAATACGAATATCCAGATCAGTGGTTTCAATGGTAAACACCGGCACCTGATAATCTTTTAAATAGATTACTTTAGAATTTATAGTCATGAGCTAAATTGCACCAAATAAGAAGAATATTTGCGGACGTTAATCACTGCCGTGTCAAAAATGAGGTATTGGCCCTTAATACCCATCAACTTTGCTTCTAACACAGGCTCTTTATCAAGGTTGTGTGAGTTAATTTTTTCAGGATAGGCTAATACGGGGTAACGCATACTAATGGCGGCTGTATCTAGCCACTGGTAATCTGTTTGATCTAACCCACCTAGTAGGACATCTAAGTCAGCCTCTGATTGGTTTAATAACAGGTCAGCTGCGTGGGACATGTCAATGGTTTCGGCATCACTTTTGAGCAGCTTACGCCAGTTAGTTTTGTCGGCAACGTAATGCTTGAGGACCGTCTCTACCTGTCCTGACAATTTGCGCGTGGCTACTTGCATAATAGGCATCGCCTGCGAAGCCCCTTGATCAAGCCAACGGGTGGGCATTTGATTAACCCGAGTAATACCTACTTTTAGGCCCGATGAATTAGCCAAATAGACGATATGAGGTTGCATGCAAAAGGCCTGACCCCAAGCTTCATCACGGCAAGTACCCGCATCAAAGTGGCACCTTTCTGGGCTCATGATGCATAAATCACATTGGGGCAATTTTTGCATGCAAGGAAAACAATAACCTTGGCTATAACTCTTTTTAGTTTTACGTCCACAATGGCTGCAATTAATCTGCCCAAGATGTTCCAGGCGAATAGTTTCACCTATGAGCGGATTGAGGGGTAATTTTTGATCGCCCAAAACCAAGGTGTACTGCACCTGAGCATTGGGCACGGCGTCTATATGGGTGGTCAGCTTGGCTAGGTGCCCAGTGAGTCGATGAGTCATTTGCATCATTAATGTATTTTAATCACCTGTTCTGCAGGTGTTTCAGGCACTGAACTAGTGCTCGCACATTTATCAGACATATAACCTGAGTGCTGGGTGGCATCAAGCTTCATCGTTTGGTAACGCAAAACAGCTTCCAGGCAGGAGGCTTTTTGATCTTGACTCAACACTCTACCATCGGGCCATTTTCCGGTCTCAATGGCCGTTTTCAAGCGTAGATAGACTTCTGGTGTTAGTTGGGCAATGAGTTGATTGTATTCCATCCGCCAAACCTCCTAGAAAAAACGTGGGTCAAAAGAATAGCATAATTCATCTTAGGCACCGACTTTTTTTTAGCTTTTGTTGGATTGCAACTGATATTTGAGGGTGTGTAAAAAACCCCACCCTACGCCAGACAAGAGCCCACCTATGTGGGCCAAATTTGCCATAGCACCAAAACCCAGTGCCGAAAACAAACCACTGATGCCCAACAGTAACCATAACAGCATAAATATGAGAATATTTTGTGGCAAGTGGTAACGCGGTGCATTAAAACGATCCATAACCCAGATGTAGCCCAATAAACCGTAGATAACGCCTGAGAGGCCACCGAATAAACTGGCCACTTGCCAAGCTTGAGCAACATTGCCAGACACGCTGGTGAGCAATAATAAGGTCACTAAAACTAACCCCGACTGACGCTCTATACGCCGACCCAATTCCCACCACCACAACAAATTAAACACCATATGTAACCAGCCAAAGTGCAAAAGCATTGGGCTAATCAAGCGCCACGGTTGTTGCCATAGATGCTCAAAACCGGTCACCATGTAGGCTTGTACTTCAAAAACGAAAGGAAAAAAGCTAAACCACGCCACTGCTTGTAAGTGTTGACCCAATTGGGAAAGCACAGCAACCAATAGGGTGACTAAAACTACCGTAAGCGTGATCGGAGTAGTCCTCAACCACACTCTTGGGTAGGCCATAAATGCGAGTGAAGATTTAGTTGGACTTGCTGATGCTGGGTCCTCTGGCGATTCACGAGATTGCGGTTGGGGTTGGGGTTGCGACTGGCCCTGCACTAACTGCGCTAAGAGCTCTTCTGCAACACCATATTGATTTGCATCTTGTAACCATAATTGCTGTTCATCGTTGATAAAACGCACTCGATGAGGCACTTTATGTTGCCAAAGCACTTGTGTTATTGCGCTTAGATTAACTTGAGCTGGGAAACTTTTAAGCAGTATCATTGGCCATCATCACTGGCCCGTGCATGCCAACCTAATTTACTCCGGCAACGATCATAAAAATGATTGCCCAGAGGATGCAGCACTTTAAGCTGGGCCTCATGACGCTGAATATGCACCCTATCACCCGGCTCACAAACTATGTGAACTTGCCCATCACAGCTAATAATGGGCTGAGTGCTATTGTCTTGACCAATCAAAATTTCCAGTACTGCATTAGCCCCGACAACCAATGGTCGGCTACTTAAATTATGTGGATTCATAGGCACCAAAGCGATTGCATCCAAACCAGGATGCATAATGGGTCCGCCAGCTGAAAGTGCATAGGCAGTGGAGCCAGTGGGAGTGGCTATAATCAAGCCATCTGCCCGGTCAAAATAAACCGCAGTACCATCGATTGATAAATCATAGGACAGCATACGAGCCGACTTTCCAGGATGCAGCACAATGTCGTTGAGACCACTACCTCGACCGACCTCTTCGCCGTTGCGCAACACATGGGCTGACAGCATAAACCGATGACTGGTTTCAAAATGCCCTGCCAATACGGCGTCAATCGAGGCTTCTAGTTGATCTGGCACAATGTCTGTTAAAAAGCCTAACTTACCCCGGTTAATACCAATCATTGGCACGCCATAGGTGGCCATAACGCGAGCTGCAGATAACATACTACCGTCACCTCCCACCACGATCACAAGATCACATTGTTGACCCAAAAAGTGCCTGTCACTGATGCCGTAACTCAGATCAGTAAGGGGGTCACTCTGCAGTGAGTCTGCAATGCGCTCATCGACCCAAACTTGGCATTGACTGCGGTTTAGGCACGCGATCAGGCGTTGCAAGGTTTCGATTACTGCGGGGCTATGAAGCCTTCCAATCAAACCGATATGTTTGAATTGTGTCACAAACTTCCCCTTTTAAGCTGAGGCAAGTGGCTCACTAAGATAAGGTTTCTTGCACTAATCCCATGAGTTCATCCTCATGGTTAAAGCGCTCAGTAAGAACTTCGCCTAATCGAGATAGGCGGCCACTGAAGTGACCAACGTCCTGTATAGACATTTTATCAACAGCACCATACTCGTCATCAAACACAATAATTTTGTCAGTTGTATCGTGAATTTTTCCCAGCAGAGCGTGGGCATGGGGGGCGTGCAAATTATTGTGTTCAGCGATGTGCATTAGCAACTGCTCGTATACATTAAAGTGCCCTCGGGAACTGTAATCGACCATGGCTTCGCATAGGCTGTGCAGCTCATGTATGACGTCCTCAGTGACACTCATCTGCGGCAAAGCCACGAACTGTGTCAACAACGCCTGACGTTCTATTAACCATGCGTCGATAATGGCATCAAACGCTTCATCTAAGCTCCGGCCTTGCTCCTGCCCCATCCAATGATCTCCAAGCTACGATCGCAAAAACAAAAGGGTACCCTGTTACTCTGCTCCGAACAAGACTATTTTAAAAGTGCGGTTTGGCTGCTCGATGACCTGCCCACGTTGAAACCACAAAAAAAAGGTGAGACTCATGTCTCACCTTTTTGGCCTTAGCTAATAAGATTGAGTGCTAGGCTTAGCCAAACTGATTCATGGTGTTGTCTTTGCCTGAGGCTTTAAGAGCTGCATCACCCGAAAAATACTCTTTATGATCATCGCCTAGGTCTGAACCTGCCATGTTTTGATGCTTAACACAGGCAATGCCTTGACGAATTTCCTTACGCTGTACACCGGCAACATAACCCAACATACCTTGGTCTCCAAAGTACTCTTTAGCTAAACTATCCGTAGACAGGGCCGCAGTGTGGTAGGTTGGTAGGGTAATCAAATGATGGAAGATACCCGCTTCTCGAGCCGAATCAGCTTGGAAAGTGCGGATTTTTTCATCTGCTGTGGCCGCTAAGGCACTCCCATCGTATGACGCTTGCATTAAATCCGCCCGCACGTATGCCGAAACATCGTCACCTGCAGCAGCCATCGCATCAAACACCTGTTGACGAAAGTTTAAGGTCCAGTTGAACGAGGGTGAATTGTTGTAGACGAGTTTGGCATTGGGAATGACTTCCCGAATGCGGCTCACCATGCCGCCAATTTGGGACACGTGAGGTTTTTCGGTTTCGATCCATAACAAGTCTGCACCGTTTTGAAGGGAAGTGATACTGTCGAGCACACACCGGTCTTCACCCGTGCCTGAACGGAACTGAAATAAGTTAGATGGCAGGCGTTTAGGCCGCACTAAGGTACCATCACGATTAAGCACCACATCACCGTTATTTAAATCTGCGGTGGTGACTTCATCGCAATCCAAGAAGGAATTGTATTGATCACCTAGGTCCCCTGGGGTGTTCGTGACCGCAATTTGTTTGGTCAAACCAGCTCCCAATGAGTCGGTGCGCGCCACGATGACCCCATCATCCACACCCAATTCAAGAAAGGCGTAACGCACAGCCCTAATTTTGCCTAAAAAATCTTCATGGGGCACAGTCACTTTACCGTCCTGATGGCCACATTGTTTTTCGTCTGACACTTGATTCTCAAGTTGGATACAACAGGCTCCCGCCTCAATCATGCGTTTAGCGAGCAAGTAAGTTGCTTCAGCATTACCAAAACCCGCATCAATGTCTGCAATAATAGGCACTACATGGGTCACAAAACCATCAATCTTTGCTTGAATCACTTTTTGTTCAGCTGCATCATTGGCCTCACGAGCCCCATCTAAGGCACGAAACAGCCCACCTAACTCACGGGCATCAGCTTGACGCAAAAACGTGTACAACTCTTCGATTAGAGCGGACACAGAGGTTTTTTCATGCATCGATTGGTCTGGTAATGGGCCAAAATCAGATCTTAAGGCTGCCACCATCCAACCCGAAAGATACAAGTAACGGCGATCCGTGTTATCAAAATGTTTTTTTATAGAGATCATCTTTTGCTGACCAATAAAACCATGCCAACAACCTAATGATTGTGTGTACTTAGAACTGTCTTGGTCGTAAGCATCCATGTCTGCACGCATTATGCCTGCGGTGTAACGGGCAATATCTAAACCCGTTTGAAAACGGTTTTGAGCTTTCATCCGAGCTGCGGACTCAGGATTAATAGCATCCCAAGCACTGCCTTGAGCAGCCTTTAGATTAGCGACAGCTTGAATATCATCTTGATATTGCGACATGACAATTCCTCAGTTGGGTAATCATTATTATAATTTAAGTTTCGAGCCATAAAGTAAAGGGTCACTCCAAAAGTGACAAAACAACTCTGACGTAGAGTGTAGTGGGGTCTTGATGCTTATGACAGCCATCAAAGCTAATGCCTACTATTCACAAAACAAATAGCAAAGTAAAATGCATATAGAAATAAATCGAAAGCCTCGACAGGCAGCACTTCCC
>DDCR01000047.1:13919-17495 GCA_002335115.1 Oceanospirillaceae bacterium UBA2001 | reverse complement strand
GGTGTGCCACCATCATCAGCCAGTCTTTTAAGGTAGCCTGGAAACAATTTCAAATCTTCAGGAGGGTTGCGAGGGCTATCACCTGAAAAACCTGTATACCGATCTTTTACATAGGTGGCGTAGGATATTTTTGATGTTTCACCGTCACTGACAATGTCAATTCCAGCAAGCTTTTGCTTGTGTACAGTGTCAGCCACACTACTTTTCATGCACTCATCAAATTGGGTTTCGTCATAAGGCTGTTCATTTTCTCTTGCAAAAATATAGTCAACAACTGCTTGAGATCTTGGTAATGAGCCCACATGGCTCGTTAAAATTTTACTCATTTATCACTCCTTGATGAGGTGTTTTAAAAGCGGCCACGCATATAATTTTTAGCAGGCTCGCTGGGTTGTTTGAATGTTACTGAGAAACTCATTTATCACTTCTATTTTCTGCAATCAAGGCCAGTAGTTCATTTTTGGCCCGTAAAATATGTTTAGTCAAAAGCTCACAAGCTTGATGCACTTCTTGTTGTTGTGCCAAGATCAAGAGTTGATGGTGCTCATCCTTGACCAGTTCCAGTTGATGCATCACCGTTAAATGCATGCGCACATAGCGATCAGCTCTAATACTAATTTTTTTCAACAACTCATCAGTAAACTTACAATCTGCGGCGGCATATAATGAACTATGGTATTCGGCATTGAGATCGCCCCACTTGGAAACTTCGTTGGCGGCATATGAAGCATCCATTTCGTTGACCAATTTATCACTAAGTGCGAAATGATCTGCCGTCATTTTAGGTATGGCTCGACGAAACAGATCGACTTCAATTAATCGCCTTAGGTCAAAAATCTCACCAATTTCATCTAGTGAATGTGTTATGACAGTGGCGCCCTTGTTATTGGTTAGTTGCACTAAGCCTTCGGCATCTAGTCTTTTTAAAGCTTCGCGCACAGGCATCCGCGACACGTGATATTCCTCTGCCAAAGCTTCTTGTCTGATGGCGTCCCCTTCAGATAATTCTCCATTAAGAATGCGCTCACGAATGTCATCAGAAATCATATCGGGCAGGCTTTTTCTTAATATGGCGCGTTTATTTGTCATGACTTAAGTTTTTCATAGGCTAAGATTTTTGTCTTGTTTGTTGCAGATATATTTGCAATAGTTACTATTGTATCCAAAATCCATAATTTAAAACATAGAATAGTCACATCCGTTATGAGTGCATTCATTAAACTTACGCTTCAAGAAGTCCACTCACTCAGCATCAAGGTATTAAGCCATGCAGGCTTTGGCCAGGCACATGCCCAAGCGATTGCTAAGATGCTGTATACCTGTCAGTTAGACGATTGCCAGTCCCATGGACTATTTCGTTTATTTATGTGCATCGAGACCATAAAAGCTGGAGCAATAGACCCTCATATTTTGCCCACAGTGAATGCAACTGATGCGTCAATTATACACGCTGATGCACAAGGGGGCATGTCTTTACTCGCTATCGATAGTGCTATGCCAAAACTGATTGAAAAGACCCGTAAACACGGCATTGCCGCACTAGTGGTCAATCGCTGTTTTCACTTCTCGGCTTTATGGCCCGAAGTGGAGCGGCTTTCCAAGGCCGGTTTAGTGGCTATGGCCATGGTTCCAAGTCATGCTTGGGTTGCTCCTGCGGGTGGTATACGCGGTAGCTTAGGAACTAACCCTCTAGCCTTTAGCTGGCCCCGATTAGGACAAGATCCATTCACCTTCGATTTCGCCACCAGTGGGTTTGCCCGCGGTGAGATTGAACTCTATAAGCGTGCTGGCAAGCCTTTACCTGAAGGAGTGGCGATTGATAAACACGGCCAGCCAACCACTGATGCTCAAGCAGCCCTTGATGGGGCAATGTTAACCTTTGGTGGTTATAAAGGTTCGGCTCTTTCAATTATGATAGAACTGCTCGCAGGGCCTTTAATTGATGATATGACCAGTTTAGAAAGCATGGCGTTTGCTGCAGGTACAGGGGGGGCTCCCTATCATGGAGAGATTATCCTCGCCTTTGACCCCAACCTATTCAGTGGTGGCAAAGTGGTCGACAATGATCAGCGAGCTGAGCGCCTGTTTGCAGATATCGTTGATCAAGGCGCGCGCCTGCCCTCTCAGCGCCGCTATGCAGCGCGGGCCCGCAACTTAGAGAGAGGCTATGTTGAAATTCCACAACAACTGCATGAAGATATACTCAAACTAACAGTCTCCTAAGCTAGCTTTAACCCTCAAATCGAGACCCCTTTAAACACCCCAAGTATCCGTCAGCTTATAGCCCTCTGGCCAAGGGTCAGTGGGGTCAAGCATATGCTGGTGAATGCCAGTGACCCATCCACGGCCACTAATTTCGGGCACAATTGCGGGGTAATGACCCACTTCAGTTGTGGCGATGATTTTTCCAGTAAAGGTCGACCCTATAATTGATGTGGCTTCAAATTCATCGCCTACATGCATGTCACCTTTAGCGGCCATCACCGCCATACGTGCAGAAACCGCAGTTCCTGTTGGCGAACGGTCTACTTTACCCGGCTGGATCACCACCGCAGATGTGCCCCGCAAGCCCTTATCTGTTTTTTCTAATGGGCCACAAAAAGCACAAAAGGAAATATGTTTCCAATCTGGGTTGTCGGGATGATTAAAACCCAGTTGCTCATTCGCAGCCTTGGTGATGAGCACCCCAAGTTGCGCAATTTTTCGGGCCTCAGACGCTATAATTTTAAACCCCAACGCAGCCGCGTCAACGATAACAAAGCTATCGCCACCATAAGCGGTGTCAACCATGATACGCCCCAGCCCAGGCACTTCTAGGGGCACTCCAATTTGATCAGCAAAGCTGGGCAGGTTGCGTACAAATATGCGTTCAGCTTTTCCATCTTTGCATAGGGCCCGCACGTGCACGAGACCACCAGGGGCCTCCAGCACCATTTCAGTCACTGGTTCCTGCATGGGAATAATGCCACCATCCAGCAGAACGGTAGCCACACAGATGGAGTTTGAGCCAGACATTGGCGGTGTATGCTCGGGCTCCATAATGATGAAGGCCGCGTGCGCTTTTGGATTTTTGGGTGGGACTAACAAATTAACATGACGAAACACCCCACCCCGGGGCTCGTTAAGTACAAAGTTGCGTAAGCTCTGATTTTGAGCAATAAAAGTGCGCTGCTGCCAGAGGCTGTCTCCCGGAGGTGGGCTTACACCACCCACAATAACATCACCTACTTCCCCTTCAGCATGGGCTGAAATCACATGAATTGTTTTATTACTACGCATAGTTTTTCCTCAGCAGTAGCTTGCAACAGGTGCCCCTAAGGCATCATAAATGGGGGTTACACCCAGCCCTGGTCTGTCTGCCGCGGTCATGCGCCCATTCACTCGCTGTGGCGCGCCTTCAGCAATATCAACAGTGCCATAACTGTTAAAGTCGGTTGCCGAAAACGTAAACTCTGAAGGCGTCGAACGGGCTAAATGAGCAATCGCAGCTGTGGTGATATCACCACCCCAAGTGTCTTCAATGGTCATAGGAATACCATGTTGGACACACAAATCACGCATGAGTTTCGCTTTGGT
>DDCR01000047.1:7154-13880 GCA_002335115.1 Oceanospirillaceae bacterium UBA2001 | reverse complement strand
ATGACTTCGTCCATAATAAAAGGTAATGTGGTGCGCCGTCGAATGGATACACATTCCTCATAGGTCAAGCAGGGTTGCTCCACATAGACGTCAAGTGATGCAATAGCGCCCACTACTCGCGCAGCCTCATGACGAGTCCAGCCGGTATTGGCATCCGCCACTAAAATATCAGTGGGCTTAAGCACTGAACGTGTGGCATGAATACGCTCAATATCCTCATTGGCATCGCCCCCCACCTTAAGCTGAAACTTGGTGTACCCCTGGGCCGCATAGAGTTCAATTTTTTTAGCCATGCGTTCTGGAGCTTCTTGGCTAATCGCCCGATACAAAACAACATCGTCTTGTGCAGTGCCACCTAGCAGAGTGAAAACGGGTAAACCTGTGGCCTTCCCTAATAGATCCCAGCAAGCAATGTCTATGGGAGCTTTTGCATAGGGATGACCTCGCAAGGCTGCATCCATCAGCCGGTTGATATGGCCGATGTTTAGCGGGTCCTGGCCAATCAAATGCGGCACTAACTCAGCCAACCCAGCACGAACACCAAGGGCAAATGAAGGCAGGTAGGCCGAGCCCAGAGGGCAGCATTCAGCAACGCCAATTAAACCATCATCGGTGATAATTTCCACCACGGTGCTGTCAAACACTTCAACAAAATTACCATTTGACCAACTGTATCGTCCCTCTTTGAGGGGTAGGTCCACTTGGTAGACATTTATTTTAGAAATTTTCATAATCAATCCTCAAAATCTGTTAGGTGAAAAAGCATCTATTGAAATGGCTGTTTCAGTTCCGTTTGCAAGTGCAGTCACCAGTTCTGCTGTGCCTGCAGCTTGCGTTAAACCCAAGTGCCCATGCCCAAAGGCATAAAATACATTAGGGGCTTTAGAGGCCGACCCAATAACAGGCAGGCTATCTGGCATAGAGGGACGAAACCCCATCCATTGTTCACCATTTTGTGTATTTAAGGTGGGTAAAAACTGGGCGGCTTTATCCAGCAACATTTGTGCGCGTGCATAATTTGGAGCTAGGTTCAGTCCTCCTAGTTCGACTGCACCACCCACCCGAATACCACCGGCAATTTTGGTGACAACAAAGCCATGTGCACCAAACGTTAGATGGGTCTTTAGATCAAATGCGCCTGCTGGAAGGGTGGTGTTGTATCCACGTTCTGTTTCTAAGGGAATATGATCACCCAAGGTTTTGGTTAGCTTGTGTGACCAAGCCCCACTCGCCACAACCACCTGTTTTGCCCGTAACTCTCCGTCTTGAGTCGCCAAGCTAACATAATCTGGATGCTCAAAGATGGCTTCAATATTGGCTAACTTAAGGGCCCCACCTGAGGCCATAAAGTGCTCCGCAATGTGATGTGCCCATTGCTCTGGATCACAGGTATTAAGCCACTTGGGGGTATACCCCGCATGGGTAAAACGCGTATCAAGACCCGGTTGAATTTCAGCAATCGAAGCGGCGCAGTGCAATAATTGAAAATCAATACCGTGCTCACTCCGAGTTTTCCAGACGGGTTGGCTAGCATTAAACTGCTTAAGCCCTTCATATAATTGGAGCTGACCTTCACGCTGCATGAATCGCTCTCCATTAACTAAGGTGACTTGCCGCTCAAGAGCCTCTTGTGAAAAGGTCATCAATTGCGCTTGGGTTTGCAGTGATGCTTCATAACGATCGGGCCAACTGGCGCGCCAAAAACGCATCATCCACGGCAAAATAGTTAAGGCGTAGGCTGGGGGAATAGACAGTGGCCCTAAAGGATCGAGCAACCATTTTGGTGCTTGACGCATGATTCTAGGAGTTGCCAAAGGCACTATGTCGGCAAAGGCAAAGGCCCCCGCATTACTTTTCGAGGCTTCTAAAGCAACCCCCTTTCGATCAATAAGCGTCACTGTGCGGCCAGTTTGTTGCAGTGCTTTAGCAATACTAATGCCCACAATACCAGCACCGATGACAATAATATCGTACGGTTTATTCATAGACTTGGTTACACAACTATCCTGTTAAAAAGCACCCATTTTGCCCCACCCGCAACTCAGTTGTGGTTTACATACATTGAGCGATGATGCCACCTTGCTTAGACCAATCTGCAAACCAAGTTTGAAATAATGTGTATTGCTGTTCGCAATATTTTCGCTGGGCTTCACTGAGTTCGTCAGTTTCATTAAAATGCAGGCGATACGCTTCTTCCCCATTTAAAACAAGCAGGTGTTTATAGTATAAAACGAGCTCAGCTTCTTCATCAAAACTAGAAAGCACAGAAAAGGCCTCTTCGAGCTCTAAGGCACGACAGCGCGCTTCAGCATGACCTGCTGCTGCCAGTTTGGAAAGGCTCGTTAGCAGCAAGGCCTCTTTGGGAAGGGCGGTGCCAATGCCCGTAATGGAACCTGTAGCGCCACAGTTAACATAGCCATGATAGACCTCAGTATCAACGCCCACCATTAAGGTCACCTGGTCATCCTGAGATGTAATATATTCGGCCGCATAACGGATATCATCTTTACCACCAAATTCCTTAAATCCCACCAAGTTAGGATGTTCTGCACGCAGAGCAAAGAATAAGTCGGCGCGAGTAGAGAAGCCATAAAAGGGGCTATTGTAAATAATGGCTGGAATATTAGGAGCGGCACTTAAAATGCCTTTGAAGTGATTTTTTTGAGCTGTAGCAGAGGGACCACGAGACAAGACACGCGGAATGACCATGAGGCCAACAGCCCCTACTTTTTGAGCATGAGCCGCATGCGCTGCTGCAGACTTACTGTTAATTGCACCTGTGCCTACTACTACGGGCAAACCCGCGTTGACTAAATGCTCCACACCTTCCATACGCTGGGCGTCAGTTAGCAACGGCCAATCGCCCATGGATCCACAATAAACAACAGCAGACATACCCGCGGCAATCATTTCTTTGCCTTTTTTAACTAAGGCGGCAAAGTCAGGCGTTCGGTCTGCTTTACAGGGTGTCATTAGGGCGGGCATAGTGCCGGTGAATATATTTTTTGACATAGAAACCTCTTTAAAGTTTTACTGCACGGGTGCATCGAATGGATAACAATAGCGGCATCAAGTGATTTAACTATTTTAACGTACTTTAGCTAAAAATTTGCGTGTGTGTTCAGACTGGGGGGCACCAAAAATTTGTGATGGTGAGCCAATTTCTTCCATAACCCCATCATGAAAAAAGGCCACACGATCAGATACGTCCCTTGCAAAACTCATCTCGTGGGTGACACAAATCATGGTCATGCCCTCTTCAGCAAGCAAGCGCATGGTGTCAAGGACTTCACCCACCAACTCAGGATCAAGGGCAGAAGTTGCTTCATCGAACAGCATATAATCAGGCTCCATAGCCAGTGCACGAGCAATTGCTAGGCGCTGCTGCTGTCCTCCTGATAGGGCATTTGGGTAGGCATCTACTTTATCCAAAAGGCCCACATGCTCTAGCTGACTAAGGGCAATTTTCCTTGCTTCTGCCTTGGATTTTCCTTTCACTATTTTAGGTGCTAAGGCCACATTTTCAACGGCAGTTAGGTGTGGAAAACTATTCCATTGTTGAAACACCATTCCCATTTTTTGACGCACCTGATTAAGGTTGGTTTGCTTCGCGTGCACATGGATGTCATTGACTATAATATCGCCTTTTTGAATAGTCTCTAGGCCATTGATGCAATACAGGAGGGTAGATTTTCCAGAGCCCGATGACCCAATAACTGAAAGTACCTCACCTTTTTTGACTTCTAAGTTGATCCCTTTTAGGACATGCAGCGGACCAAAATACTTGTGTAAATCACGAATTTGAATCATTGTGCCCAACTTTTTTCAAGGTTCGCGGCATAACGCGAAATAGGATATGAAAGTGCGAAATAAAACGCACCCGCGACAATTAAAATCAAGAACGGTTCTTGAGTTCGAGTAATGAGAATCTGACTGGCTTTTAATAATTCTACATAACCCAGTACAGATACGAGGGCACTGTCCTTCATCACACCAAGTGCAACCCCAACCCAGGCTGGAAAAACGGCTCGCCCACCAATGGGAAACACAATGTAACGCAGGTCTTGCCAATAAGAGATACCCAGACTTCTGGCGGCATTTCGAAGGGGCTTACCCACCGCTTCAATACCGCCTCGAGCTACGTTAGCCACTAATGCTGATGTGTAGATGGTTAAAATAACCACTCCAGAGCCAAAAGGGTCTAAATTAAGGCCCATAATAGGCGCGAAGTTATAAAACAATACCAGTTGAATAATTAAGGGTACTGAACGAAAGACATCCAAAAGAGGTGCCAGAGTTAAGGTTGCAGCGAGCTTACCTTCATATAGGGCCCAGCCAAAAAAAATGCCCAGCACTGTTCCTAAAGAAATGGACAATAGCGAAATCCATAACGTACGCACCGCTGCTTGACCCAAAAACCAAAAGTCATTGATATTAAAGTCGCTAAAGAAACTCAAACTAGGTTCCATGTACCCTCCTTAATATCGAAATAGTCGCGCCGCCAAAATACGCGAAGCGACTAAAATTAGTTTAACGATAACGTAGTAAATTACCGCAGTGGCAGCAAAATATTCAAATATGCGAAACGTACGCGAGGCAAAGAACTGGGTTTCACCACTCAACTCACGAAAGCCCACTAACATGCCTAAAGATGACATCAATACACACCACACAATTTGATTAGTAATCGGATGATAAACAATCCGAAATACCTGAGGAATGACAATTCTTGTGTAAGCTTGCCAAGCGGTCATGCCTAGACTGCGAGCCGAGCGCATTTGGGTCTCTGGAATCGCTAAAAAACCACCACGAAAATTCTCTGCCAAATAACCAGCACAGTTAAAGCTCAATGCCGTTAATACAATTAGATAGGGTGACAGGTGAAGACCGAATGCACCGAGGCCAAAGCCAAAAAAGAATAACTGAAAAAGGGCAGGCGTGTTGCGAGCGAGTTCGACCCATGAGGTTGCAAACCAGTATAAAGAGCCTTTCATGTGGAGGCGTATTAAAGCCAAACAAAGACCAATAACGATGCCAATGAGCATGGCTAGAATGGCCACTTCAAGGGTTAACAGTGCTGCATCTAAGAGGTCAGGAAGGGTTTTTAAAACGGGTCGCCAATGAAAGTTGTAATCAAACATATTTGGACCTTAAAGTTGCTGCCCCTTGAGGGCAGCACATGGGTTAAGAACATCATCAATTAATACATGACACCAGGAATACGTAATTCAGGCGCTTGGCCACCTACATATTTATCCCACAGTTCTTGGTAGCGACCAGAGCGAACTTGATGAGTCACAAATAAATTTAGGTAGTTTAACCAAGTCACATCCTCACGCTTACCAACCACTGACGTATAATCTGTGGTCCAAGGCATACGTGGGCCTGCATCAATGTTGTCATATTTGCTGGTAATTGGTAACACCGCAGTATTGGTGGTAATACCAATATCAGCCTTACCCTGAGCGACAGCTAAAAATACTTCATTTTCAGATTGATAACCCTGATAGTTATCTTCCTCGCCCCACTCCTTGGCAATTTCTAACCATTCCTGTTCTGGTACGGTACCTACCGCAGCAGCGACACGTTTACCACGCATATCTTCAAAAGTCTTGATTCCACTGTTGGAATTAACCACACCTTGAGCATAGTAAATAGCATATGGGATGGTAAAACCAACGGTTCTAGCGCGAGCTAGGCTGTCTGAGGTGCCACCGAACACCACATCGGCGCGACCAGTCACGATTACTGGTAGCCGCTCTGACCAAGTCAATGGCAGGATTACCGGATCCACTTCTAATGACAAAGCAAGATCGTTGCAATACTCAACATCAAAACCGGCTGGTTCATTATTAGCATCACGGTAGCCGATTGGTGGAAAATCTAACACAACACCGCAACGCAGTTCGCCACGATCAATCACATCATCTAATGTGTCGGCCATGGTAGGGGCTGTGTAAAGCGAAGTTAGTGCAATCATGGTGATTATTTTTTTTAACATTATTACTTCTCCTTGGTTTAAAGACCTTAATAATTGAGCAGTCCTTAAGATAATGGATATTGGATACAGTGTCTACTGATTATTTTGTTAACTTAACCAGCTCCTGACCTAAGATCTAAAAGCCTGTGTTAGTTAACTAAGATCCCTTCATTAAAGTGACCTAACTCATGCTACTCAACCCATGATGCATGCTCGCTTCAAGTATCCAATTTTATAACTGACCTCTGGAACTGTTGTTTTAGCTAAATCTCCCTTGATGCTAAGCATACCCACAGAGCCTAAAAGCCGACTGACTATATTCAGTATTCAGCGCTTAACTCACCATTGTTTGCGCTTTGGTTGTGCTTTTTGACATAAAGTGGTTAAATTTGGGCGCATTAAAATAACTGTAATTGATCTTATTAATCAGTATGGTCGATTTTTATTTCTACCACATGCACAGGTAATCCCATGCTTATCGGTATCCCAAAAGAACCTTTGGCGGGCGAAACTCGAGTCGCTGCCACCCCAAAAACAGTCGAACTGTTAAAAAAACTCGGCTTCGATGTTTGCATCGAGTCCACTGCTGGACTTGCAGCAAACTTTGACGATGCTGCTTATGAAGCTGCTGGAGCATTTATTAACGCCAATACCAAAGAGGTATACCAGAGTGATTTGGTGCTTAAGGTCAACCCCTTAATAGATCATCCTGGGCAAAAGTGTCATGAGCTCGAATTACTCAAAGA
>DDCR01000047.1:1675-7096 GCA_002335115.1 Oceanospirillaceae bacterium UBA2001 | reverse complement strand
GTGCCACGCATATCCCGCTCACAGTCGATGGATGCATTAAGCTCCATGGCTAACATTGGTGGTTATCGAGCCGTTATTGAAGCAGCTCACCATTTTGGCCGATTCTTTACTGGGCAAATTACCGCTGCAGGCAAAGTGCCCCCCGCTAAAGTACTGATTATCGGCGCCGGCGTTGCTGGACTGGCGGCCCTTGGGGCTGCTGGAAGTTTGGGTGCGATTGTGCGCGCATTTGACACTCGTCCCGAAGTCAAAGAACAAATCAATTCCATGGGTGCTGAGTTTCTAGAAGTGGAAATGGAAGAAGAAAGTGGCTCTGGTGATGGTTATGCCAAGGTTATGAGTAAGGCCTTTATTGAAGCTGAGATGGCGCTCTTTGCCGAACAAGCCAAAGAAGTTGATATTATTATCACCACGGCTATGATTCCTGGTAAACCATCACCTAAGCTGATTACATCGGCCATGGTGGCCAGTATGACTCCCGGCAGCGTGATCGTAGATTTAGCCGCTGGTGGCGGTGGTAATTGTGATCTAACCCAACCTGGCCAAGTGGTGACCACCGATAATGGTGTGACGGTCATCGGCTATACTGACATGCCAGCTCGTCTGCCCAGCCAAGCTTCTCAGTTATATGGCAATAACCTAGTCAACTTACTCAAACTCCTTTGTCCCGAGAAAGATGGTCAACTGGCGATCGACTTTGAGGACCCCATCATGCGCGGAGTGACAGTGACTAAAGACGGTGCAGTGACATGGCCTGCGCCTCCCATTCAGGTGGCCGCAGCGCCACCAAAGAAAGTTGACGATACCGCGCCTATTGAACCTGCTAAACAGGAAATTTCACCCTTAGTTAAATATGGCTTAAGTGCCGCTGGCGCTTTGTTAGTGGGCTGGATTGCTGTCAATGCACCCGCCGCTTTCTTAGGCCACTTCACGGTGTTTGTATTGGCCTGCATTATTGGTTATTACGTTGTATGGAACGTTAAGCATGCCCTTCACACGCCTCTTATGGCGATCACTAATGCAGTGTCTGGCATTATTGTTGTGGGGGCTTTATTACAGGTAAGTGACGAACTTAACCTCGTCTCAATTCTTGCGTTGATCTCTGTGCTCATCGCGTCCATTAACATTGCTGGCGGCTTTTATGTCACCAAGCGTATGTTAAAAATGTTCCAGAAATAGGAGACGAGCAATGCAAGCAGGAATGGTTATCACAGCTTACATTATCGCCGCTGTATTATTTATTATGTCCCTTGGTGGTCTGTCCCAGCAAGAATCAGCTAAGCGTGGTATATGGTTGGGCATCGTGGGTATGGGTATTGCCCTTTTCGCCACTTTATTAAGTCCTAAAGTAATGGGGCTTACTACAGGACTAAGTTACATCATTATTGCCATGCTCATAGGTGCGGCCATTGGTATTTATATGGCAAAACGAGTGGCCATGACGGAAATGCCAGAACTAGTTGCCATACTCCATAGTTTTGTGGGCTTGGCAGCAGTGTTCGTGGGTATTAACAGTTATTTAGACCATGCCCCAGACCTCACCCCAGTGATGCAAAACATTCACTTGGTTGAAGTATTCTTGGGAGTCTTTATTGGTGCCGTTACCTTTACGGGTTCTTTAGTCGCCTTTGGTAAATTACGCGGCATCATGTCATCCAAAGCGCTCAACCTACCCCACCGCCACAAGTTAAATTTGTTAGCTTTGCTGGTTAGTGCGGTCATGTTGGTGCAGTTTGTTAACCAAGGTGGCAATGACACCCACCTGATGATCATGACACTGATCGCCTTAGTCTTTGGCTGGCATCTAGTGGCCTCTATAGGAGGTGCCGACATGCCAGTTGTGGTGTCTATGCTCAACTCTTATTCAGGCTGGGCAGCGGCAGCGGCAGGCTTCTTATTAGGTAATGATTTGCTCATCGTAACGGGAGCCTTGGTGGGCTCTTCGGGTGCCATATTAAGTTACATTATGTGCCGCGCCATGAATCGTTCGTTCATTTCAGTCATCGCTGGTGGCTTTGGTAATGATCCCATTGTGAGTGACGATGAGGAACAAGGTGAAGTGCAACCCACGACTGCAGAAGAAGTTGCCAGCATGCTCAGCAACGCTTCATCAGTGGTCATCACCCCAGGTTATGGTATGGCCGTAGCTCAGGCGCAATACCAAGTGCAAGATATTACTCAAAAGCTAAGGGCCAAAGGCGTTAATGTGCGTTTTGGGATCCACCCTGTTGCAGGGCGTTTGCCTGGTCATATGAATGTATTGCTGGCAGAAGCAAAAGTGCCTTATGATATCGTGCTAGAAATGGATGAAATCAATGACGACTTTGCCAATACAGATGTCGTGTTAGTCATTGGAGCTAATGACACGGTAAATCCAGCCGCTAAAAAGCCAGGTAGCCCCATTGCAGGAATGCCCGTGCTTGAGGTGTGGGACGCTAAAAATGTAGTGGTATTTAAGCGCGGCATGGCCTCTGGCTATGCAGGTGTGCAAAATCCATTATTCTTTTTAGACAATACTAAAATGTTGTTTGGTGACGCTAAGGCATCCTGTGATCAAATAGCCAGCAGCCTTTAGGGCTGGCAAGCAAATAGCCTTTGAAAGCCTATAAATCATTGCAATCATGGTTTATGGGCTTTTTTGCTTTACAGATAAGCAGGGTTAGCGCATAAAGCCTGATTTCCAACCGTTTAAATTTCTCCCTTTATCCACGTCTGCTGCACTTGCATATGATCATCAATTAACACCAAATCTGCTTGAAAACCTTTAGCGATTCGTCCAATTTTATGATCTAGCTTTAAAAACTGTGCAGGATAAAGTGAGGCCATGCGTAATGCCTCTTCTAGCTCCAAACCTACTTGTTGGACGGTATTGCGCACAGCACTCGCCATATCTAAATCACTGCCAGCCAAGGTGCCATTGAGAGTGGTCACCTTTCCATTCTCACTAACAATAGGGCCGCCCATTAAATCAAATCGACCCGCACCCTGACCCACCGTGTGCATGGCATCTGTCACCAGCATCATTTTACCTTTCGCCTTAGCTTTAATGGCTTGGCGCAAAGTGACTGGATGCACATGGTGGCCATCAACAATCAAACCACACCAGCTATCAGCATGTTCCAGAGCCGCCCCCACTACCCCAGGTTCACGACTTGTCATTGGGCTCATAGCATTGAACAAATGGGTAAAGCCCGTCACACCATGAGCGAGGGCAATTTGCATTTGATCATAGCTAGCCTCAGTGTGCCCTGCGGATACGATCATGCCGTGCCTTATTAGGCGCTGAATAAATTCGGGACTGACCCGCTCCGGTGCCAAGGTTATTAGTTTAATTAGGTGAGCTGGAAATACATCGAATAACTGGTTTAAATCTTCGTCACTTGAAGGTACGCGAATGCGTTTGGCTGAATGAACCCCTTTGCGTTTCGCGTTAAGGTAAGGTCCTTCTAAATGGATGCCCAATATACTTGGTACACCTAGTTCTACGGCTGCAACAACTGCAGCAACTGCATTAACCATTTGTTCCCGTGTGTCGGTCATTAAAGTGGGAAGAAATGCAGTAGTACCATATTCACGGTGCGCTTGGCCAATGGTTTGCAGTGCTTGGGAACTGGGTTGATGGTTGAGTAATGCCCCTGCTGCACCATTGACATGCACATCTATAAACCCAGGAGCTAATAAGCCCCCATTGAGGTCATAACAATCCTTGACCTGGGGCAATAAATGCTCCGGCACTATGTCGATGATATGGCCCTTCTCCACCAACAAACCATGTTTATGGAGAATTTTTTCACCCGTAAATATACGACCGTTTATCAGTGCCTTAAGTGTTTGCATAGCTCCCTATACTCGGCTCTAGGTTCATTTGTTTCAGCCCACTTTTTCTCTAGCCGATCATTATCTTGATGTGCATCGAGTAAAAAAGCTATACCCACATCTATTATTGCAGTTACCGTCCTATGAGATTGCAATAATGATACCGGTTACACGATGCTTACTGAGTCATCACATTAAGCCAATCGTTAACCCACTGCTTGCGGTTTTGATTAATTTGCGCGGTATCCAATTGCAACACTTTGGTCGGTTTAATCAGCTTGCTATAGGCGGCTGGCATATCTGCTGGAGACCTAACAGGATACATGACATTACTCAATGGCAAATGTTTTTGGAAACCTTCACTCACCATGAAACTGAGGAATTCATCAGCTAGCTGTGCATTTTTTGAAGATTTTAACTTGGCCGCCACTTCAACTTGCAGGTAATGACCTTCTTCAAACGCTGCCGCTTGATATTGCTCTGTGCCCTCCACCGCCATGTGGTAAGCAGGAGACGTGCTATAGCTCAACACCATGGGGGCTTCACCTGCTAAGAATAAACTAAAATACGCTTCACTCCAGCCTTTGGTAGTGGTCAAAATATTGTCTGATAGTTTGGCCCAGGCGGCATCGGCCTGATCACCATAAACGGACTTCATCCACAACAACAACCCTAAGCCTGGAGTGCTAGATCGGGGGTCTTGAATAATGATTTTTAATTCTGGGCCTGCGCTGACCAACTCATCTAAACTTTTGGGAGGATTGGGCATGAGTTCAGTGTTGTAGACAAACGCAAAGTAGCCATAATCAAAAGGCACAAAAATATCATCTTGCCACGCAATCGGCATCTCTAAACGACTGGTGTCAACCGAGTGGCTGGTAAACAGGCCACTTTTTTTAGCGTCATCAACAAGGTTTAAATCTAACCCTAACACTAAGTCTGCGGGTGAAGAGGCGCCTTCTAATTTCAACCGCTGCAGCATTGCAACAGCGTCGTCCATGCCGACTAGATTTAATGTACAAGCACATTGCTGCTCAAAGGTGGGTTTGATCAATGGCCCCATACCCCAGTCTGATACAAAGGAATCATAGGTATAAACAGTAAGTACTTTATTGCTGCTATTAGCTGCCAAAGCAGGTGCAGTGATTAATGATAGGCTTAAACAGGCGGCGGCAAAAATAGCCGTATTGTGAGACATAATTACTCCTAAAAATTAACTCATTAATTGCTATGACGGCCAATGATTTATTGGCAACTATTAGGAGGAGGGAGCAGAGCAAGGCGGGCTTGCGAGGGTGCGTTTCCTTGTTCCCTACGCTGGCATTATCCAGATCAGGTACAACGGGATTCACATTTGTGATCTCAACCCAACGCGTTAATTAGTAATTAACTGGGCACCCCGACAAGTCATAGTGGGCGCAATATAGACTAAAGTGGGCCTTAATTGCAAGCCTTGCAGGGTAGATTTTTAGCACATACTATATATTTCATGCTCAGGCTTAACTCTTCACCGACTGAGTATTGTATTATTTTTAAAGGAAGCCCATGTCTATGCTGGGAACACAAGATCTTTGGATATTTATCAGCGCCGGTGTGGCTTTGAAC
>DDCR01000047.1:0-1610 GCA_002335115.1 Oceanospirillaceae bacterium UBA2001 | reverse complement strand
GGCACCTTGGTGCATATTCTTGCTGCCGCTTTCGGCTTATCTGCTCTAATGATAGCGTCTCCTAACACCTTTATTTTAATCAAGGTAATGGGCGGCTTATATCTACTCTATATGGGTTTATGCATGCTCCTTAAAAACCCAACTAAGGTCCATAGCACTGTATCTTCAGTCGGTTACTTTAACCACAGCACTATTTTTTACCAAGGGTTTTTGACCAATGCCTTAAACCCTAAAGTCGCCTTATTCTTTATTGCATTTGTGCCTCAATTTATTGTTCCAGATACGCCTAATACGAGTCTAACATTTTTATTTTTGGGCTTTATCTTTAGTTTTAATGGCTTAGTTTGGTGCTTAATAGTTGCTTGGTTTAGTGCCCACATAAGCACTAAGTTCAAACACGCATTACGCTTAACTCGTTGGAGTAACATGGCGGCTGGGAGCTTATTTACCTATTTTGGAGTTAGTCTTTTAGTGAGCTCAGGTCACTAAAATACTTTTGCAGCGCAGGTGCAAAATAGATTATTTCTTTATAACTTGCGACCGCTTTAGGCATGGCATCTATGGCAGCTTTTAATTGTGTTAAAGCATCAGGCACCTGAGTCAGGCTCATCATTGGATAGACATAAACTCTAATCGTAAAGGCAATGGCATTCGTTTGTGGTAATCGGGTCAGAGTTTGTCGTTCACATCGGTAATATAAAGCTGTACTGGCTGGATGGATGATTTTATCTTCTGGAAACTGTGCCAAATTTGTATTAGCTTGAAGTGACCAATTAAACCGTTGAATGGGTTTTTCTACCATTAGGTGATCAAAAAATCGATCTATTTTAGGCGTCAATTTTTGATGTAGGCTAGGCACTGGGTCATGAATCCTTGCCATAGAATGACCTATTTTTTGCGCCAAATGCCAGCTACTGGGACTGCATAAGCTCGCTGCAGTCAGGCAATATTGGCCGTCTAGCTTCTGCATGATGAGTAAGTCATCCGCTACCCATAAAGACGCATGCCAAAGAGGCTGTGTGCTGGCACCCACTAGCTCAATGCCATTGGGCAAATAACTCAGGCCATCTGCTAGGGAACAATATAAGTGACTGTGCTGGTCTAGTAAATGTCGTTTTAACTCGAAAGCCAGCTCCTCCTGAGCTTCATAAGCACTGGGTAAGGCCTCGAATATGTGTTCTTGTTGCAACTCTTTTAACGACAGTTTATGTTCTAAGAACTGTGGATAAGATGCATCAGGCTCTATCCAATGACGCCTGTCTATAGATTCCATACCCATAGAAATAACGTCTTTATGCTGCATATGAGGCAAATATTTTGGCCCTGTAATAGGCCCTTTATTGATGTTCATGATGCTGACCCACAAGTTTCTCAACCCGATTAATGAGCAGATCGATTTTATTTTCTAGCTCTTTATTGTGCGCCAAAATAGCACTATTTTGCTGACGTAGCTCTCGATTTTTTACATTTGTATCAGCAAAGCCAAGCATGCGCTCGGCGATTAGAGCACCAATGAATCCCACGAGTCCTACACCCACATAAAACATGGCGGCTACCACCATACGACCGCCCACAGTGACCGGAAAATGATCACCAAAACCAATAGTACT
>DDCR01000055.1 GCA_002335115.1 Oceanospirillaceae bacterium UBA2001 | reverse complement strand
AAAGTGGGCATAGAGGTGAGGTATTGAGTCACGTGCATCAAGGCGACCCAAACCTTGGTGTTACTCCAAAGTCGTAGTTTCAATTGAGCTCATGTCGGTTATTATGGTGGCTTATTTGCTGCCCTGATCGAGTAAAAGTCTATGAGCTATGCCACAACCTACCAACAGGCACTCACGCAACCTGCATTATTTTGGCAGCAGCAGGCGCAGCGTCTACCTTGGTTTAAAGCCCCAACTCAGGGAGTAGATACCGGCACATGGCCCACTGGGCGTTGGTTTAGTGACGGTGAAATGAATACCTGCTACATGGCCCTTGATCATCACGTGGCTAATGGTCGGGGCGATCAAGTGGCTATTTATTACGATTCACCCGTTACCGGTCTGAAGTCTAGCCACACTTACACTCAATTATTGCACCAAGTGGCTCTGTTTGCCGGTGCGCTAAGACAGCAAGGTGTGGCTAAAGGTGACCGCGTGGTGATCTATATGCCGATGGTGATGGAAGCTGCGATTGCCATGTTAGCCTGTGCTCGTATTGGTGCCGTGCATTCTGTGGTATTTGGGGGCTTTGCCGCAGCTGAATTGGCCGTGCGCATTGATGATGCAAAACCAACGGCCGTTATTAGTGCGTCCTGTGGTATTGAAGTGGCCAAGGTCATTGCCTACAAACCATTGTTAGATGAGGCTTTGCAGTTAGCCCAGCATCAAGTGCAAAGTGTGGTGATATTACAACGACCACAATTAAAGGCATCCCTCCAAGCAGGGCGTGATCATGACTGGCTGCAGTTGATGGCCCAGGCTCAACCCGCTGAAGCAGTCACTGTGAAAGCAACAGACCCTCTCTATATTCTTTACACCTCAGGCACCACGGGCAAGCCCAAAGGGATCGTGCGGGACAATGGGGGCCATGCGGTGGCTCTTCATTACAGTATGAGTGCGATTTACAATATGTCGGCTGGTGATGTCTTTTGGGCAGCGTCAGATGTGGGATGGATAGTAGGGCACTCCTATATTGTTTATGCGCCATTGTTGGCAGGGTGTACCAGTATTCTTTATGAAGGTAAGCCTGTCATGACGCCGGACGCGGGCGCATTTTGGCGAGTGATTGAGGAATATAAAGTCAAAGCTATTTTCTCAGCACCGACTGCTTTTCGAGCCATTAAAAAAGAAGATCCTAAGGGTGAATTACTTAAAAAGTATGACATTAGTAGTTTAGAAACAGTATTCATGGCAGGTGAAAGACTAGACCCACCCACCTATGAATGGGCCTTAGACATTATAGGAAGGCCAGTGGTCGACCATTGGTGGCAAACAGAGACGGGCTGGTCTATTTGTGCCAACCCCGTGGGTTTGGATGATTTGCCTGCCAAAGCAGGTTCGTCCACTGTGGCCATTGCAGGTTACGACTTACGTATTTTGTCGGATGCAGGTGTGCCTTTAGGAGCTAACGAAAAAGGTAATATTGCCCTCAAGTTACCCTTGCCACCTGGATGTTTAATTGGCATTTGGGGGGATGACACGCGTGTGCAAGACTCTTATTTGACACAATTTCCAGGCTATTACACTTCGGGCGACGGTGGTTATCGTGACGAGGATGACTATGTGTTTATTATGGGGCGTACGGATGACGTGATTAATATTGCCGGCCACAGGTTGTCCACGGGTGAAATGGAAGAGGTGGTAGGTGCTCATGAGATGGTCGCAGAGTGTGCCGTAATAGGTGTGCAAGATGATCTAAAAGGCCAATTACCCATGGCTTTAGTATTACTTAAAGCCGGCGCAAGCATTGAAGAAACTCAACTAAGTAAAGAAATTGTAGCCATGTTGCGTAAAACCATAGGTCCTATTGCGGTGTTAAAAAGTGCTCACATAGTGGCGCGCTTGCCAAAAACCAGATCAGGTAAAATTTTACGTAACATCATTCGTCACATCGCTAATGGTGAAACTTTTGTGGTGCCAGCCACCATTGATGATCCAGCCAGTCTGGATGAAATCAAAAAACTGGTCACTAACAGTGACCAGCATTAACGAGCAGTCACTTTTGGTTGCTAGGAGTGTCTTGCAGTGATTAGGAGTCGCTAACAGGCATTAACAGGGACTTGTAGTCAGAAGGGTTTAGTGCAATGTTCATCCACTAAGTTCCGCAGTAGCTGCTCAAAGTCCTTAAAACTTCGGGTTTTAAGGTTAGCTACCTTACCCCCATCATCCACCAAACGGACCTTGATAATCGATTGCAGGTAGGGGTTGGTCTCAAACTGTGACACTTCTAGGGCAGTCATGGGCCCACCTTGAAGTTTTAATGAGTGCACTGAGGCGGCACTTAGCTGAGAAAAATACTCAGCTCGGGTTGCACACAAGTAACGCTTGGCAGACACATGATGGCGCACACATTGTGTGACAGATTCTGGAAAAAATGGTGCTAATACTTTGGCGCCATAAACTTCATGCTGGCGATCATGGGAGTCGTCCATTGAAAAAGTACCAAAGTCACTGGTGAAATGACCTATATCGTGCAATAAAGCCGCAGCAATCACGATATTAGAGTGCCCTTGGTGCTCTGCCAGAGACGCCCCTTGGAGCATATGTTGTGCCATAGTTACTGGCTCACCCAGATAAGCTTGGCTGCCACTGTGGTGAAATATGTGGCCTAAGTGCGCCACAATGTTGCTTGGGGTTAAACTTTTAATGTGATTTTGCATGATTTGACTCCTAACTCAGCTTCTAACTCAGCTTCTATCTCAGATCCTACCTTGCTTCTAATCCAAAAGGGCATCTTTATGCTGGTTGTTAAGCACAGATAAGCGAGAAAGTAGGCCATCCATGTCGGCATAACAACCCTGCAACCAGCGCGTGCCAGCGCCAGAAAATGCCTTACGAGCATGCAACACACGGGTGTTATCCAGCACAAAACAATCACCAGCATTGAGTCGAAAGCCAACTTCAGAGGCTGGGTTGTCAATAATTTCAGCAAAGCGGCGATATGCAGCATAATAGTCTTGCATGTGCTCAAAAGGAATATCAGTAAAAGGTGCTGCAGAACGATTATTGAAGCGAATGCCTTGTAATTGCCCATCAGCAGACAACTCGATCATGGGGCGTCTTGCCCGCAAGCAAACATCGTGTTCGCCGGCATATTCAAAATGCGCGCAATAAGTGCTGAGCAAATTAAAACCATGCGGGTCTACTTGGCGCAACTGGGTGGCCGCATTAAAACCATCCACTAAAACATTGTCACCGCCAGGTACAGAGCTTTCTAAGCAATAAAGCACTTGAATGGTGGGCACAGGGTCGCGGTAAGGATTGTCTGTGTGGGCCTGTAACGCCAAGCCAGTATAGGCAAGATTAGTGGGCTTTTCTTCAACTCGCACCTCAAATATACGGCCATAGTTGGTCTCGCGTAAATGGCCAAACAGATCAACTACCTGAGTTAAAGCCCCCGCATGCACCGGACCTGCATTGAGTTTGGCAAAACCAAACTGTGCTATCTGCTTAAGCCACACCTTTAAAGTCTGTGGCGAGGTAACCACAGCATCAAACTCAGCCTCGGGTAAGCTGGCCATTAAACTGCTGTCCCATAGGGTTTGGTTGGGCTTATGCCACCCTTTGGTGGTCTCAATAGGTTTGTCATAGGCATGACTTAAAAGCCAATGAAGCGGGAAATCGACGGTTTTGTTTTCGGGCATGAAAGTCACTGTTAAGACATCTAGCGTGACTTGGGCATGACTGACAAAAAGCTTAGCATCAATGTCCTGTAAGGTAATCAGTCGCTGGCCATTAATAGCACTGCGTGTGGCTGGATCTAACGCATTGTCCCTGAGCCAAATGGCGTGAAAGCGGCTAGTGTGATCCGCCACTGTTAAGCCAATGATTTGGCCATCTGACTCTAAAGTTACCTTGTTCATGTCAGCTCCATAATAGATTTGTATCAACTTAGTTTAGGTCAAAATTTAGCGTCATGTTGGTCTTTCACTAACACTATAAAAGCATGCCTGATCACTAACTATGTTAGCCCTAGAGACGGCTCTCTAACCAATGAGCCAGCAACGCCCCGGTATTGTAATAGGCCGATTTTAAGCGCCAGTGGCGATCCATTGTAGGGTCACTAATCGCAAGAGGTAAGTGGGTTTCATCTAAACCCATGGCCCATTTTGCCGCAGCACAACCTAAGGTAGTAGCGGGGCCAATGCCGCGGCCACTGTACCCATATAAACTAATGGCTTGAGGACCCAAGGCACTCATCTTAGGCAGTTTGTCAGCAGTCATGGCAATTTGGCCACTCCACATATAGTCAAACTCATAGGCTTTGAGCTCTGGAAATACGGCCTTGAGTTTGCGCTGGGCCCAATGCATGTGAGTGCTAGAACCTTTATGCTCTAAAGATCCCACACCACCAATAATTAAACGGCCCTTGTGATCAAGTCTGAAAGAAGACATCGCATGGGCCGTGTCCCAGCAGCCTTCTTTGTGAGGTAGAATCTGCTCTTGCTGTTTAAGGGTTAACGGTGCAGTGGCAAATTGGCAGTAACCGATGGGTGTAAAATAACCTTTGGTTTGGCTTTGTGGGGCCTGAATTTGAGCATCCCTTGAGCTAGGCTGGGCATCGTTGGAGCGATTCTGGATATCGGTGTGGGTGCCATAAGCATTAGTTGCCACAATTAATTGCTTCGCGCTAACGCGGCCTTGTGCAGTGGTTATGTGCCATTGATTGTCTTGGTAACCATAATCAAGCACAGGTGACTGAGTGTTTATGTTCGC
>DDCR01000171.1:829-3185 GCA_002335115.1 Oceanospirillaceae bacterium UBA2001 | reverse complement strand
CGTTTTACCAGTCGGTATTATTGATGTCGAGCACGTTTGCAGTAATGTCTCGTCGGCGTTGTTTAGCAGCGTATCTAGCTTCTTCATTTGATGGATTAGTCTTTTGTTGGGTTTGTCTTTGAGCCCGAGCCTGGGCTGTTTGCTGTTGAATTTGTTCTTTTTTGACCCATTTTAAAAACTTTTGATCCCAGCCACCGGGGGTTTCTCGGCGTCCTTTGTCCATATAGTAGACCACAAACTCATCTTTAATGCCTAGGACAAAGGCTTCACTTATTTGGTGCTGTTGAGCTAAAACCTTAACAATATTTACTGACGGTTTCCATTCAATATCCATGTGGCATAAGTGCTGATGCTGGGCTTCTTTAGCAGCGAATAATCGGCTTAATTCATCACCGTCTCCGGCGTCACGACGCCAGCCTCCAAAGCCAGCCATAGAGGGCCTTTCACTGGCTACGGGGTTATCTATAGCCTGTGATTCGTCTACAGCTTTCAATGGTTCTGATTCTGGTTCTAAGTTTTGTGTTAACTCCAACTGCAGCTCTATACGCACCATACCATTGCCAGCAGGGGCCACTTGCAGCAAACCTATGGCCGACAATTTCGAAAGTAATTGGCCTTGGTATTGCCTGGTAAAACAAAGTGCTCGACCATACAAACGTTGCTCTTCAACCACTACTTGTCCACTCCAAGCACCTACTAACTCCGTTACTACTGCCAACATGAGGGCTTGTTCTAAACCATAGCGCTGGGCTAAGTAGGGTGCAATAGGTAAAGTGGGAGCCAACAATTGCATAACGAGGATCAACTTTAAACGAGTTCTTTTGGACATTCTACCCTAACTGGTCCTGTGCTAACATCTTCAATGTTAACCAATGAGTAATAAAGCACTATGACCATAAAAAGCCCAATAGAACAGATGTTAGAGCACCAATCAATTCGTAAATTTACTAGCCAAGCCATTCCACAAGAGATCATCAACACTTGTGTCACTGCCGGTCAAGCGGCCTCAAGTTCCAGCTTTGTGCAAGTCACCAGCGTCGTTCAAGTCAACTCGCCATTGACACGGGCTGCTTTAGCAGAGGCATCCGGTGGCCAAAATTATGTGCAAAGCGCAGCCACTTTTTTGGTCTTCTGTGCAGACTTACAACGCAATCAACAAATATGTCATCGCCAACAGCAACAGATGCCCATCGGTTTTACTGAACACACTCTTATTGCCAGTATAGATACAGCACTATTTGCACAAAATGTGTTGTTGGCTGCTCAAAGTCTGGGTTTAGGTGGGGTTTTTATTGGTGGCTTACGCAATCAGCCAGAAACAGTCACTCAGCTATTAAACTTACCTCAGCAGGTATTTCCCATATTTGGTCTTTGCCTTGGCTACCCAGATCAAAACCCTGGCCAAAAGCCAAGACTGCCGCTATCCATGGTGCTGCACCAAGATCATTATTCAAATCAAGAGTTGGAGAAACTTGCTAGTTACGATGCACAGATAAGCGCCTACTACCAACAGCGCAGTCATGGAAAAACAGACCTCACCTTCAGCCAACATATTATCAAGACTATGCTTAAAGAGGCGCGGCCCCATATGCTTCCTTACTTACAGAGCCAGGGATTCGCGACTCGATGAGGCTAACACCTAGGTAATCTGTCGAGCCTGAATAATGTCGTACCATTGGGCAGGCCCAGTTTGATGAACTGAGGTACCACCAGCATCAACAGCGACTGTCACAGGCATGTCTTGCACGTCAAATTCGTAGATGGCCTCCATACCAAGTTCTGGAAATGCCACTATTTCAGCACTCTTAATCGCCTTAGAAACCAGATAGGCTGCGCCACCTACAGCCATTAAATAGACGGCTTTATGGGCTTTAATGGCATCAATGGCGATTTGCCCACGTTCAGCCTTACCAATCATGCCTAACAAGCCCGTTTTTTCAAGCATCGTGCTGGTAAATTTATCCATGCGAGTCGCTGTGGTGGGGCCTGCTGGGCCTACAGCTTCATCTCTCACAGGGTCCACTGGGCCCACATAATAAATAAACCGGCCCGTTAGGTCTACAGGCAGCGGTTCACCCCGAGACATCATGTCTATCATCCTTTTATGAGCTGCATCTCGCCCAGTCAGCATCTTACCAGACAACAATAAGGTCTCCCCTGGCTGCCAAGTTAATACGTCAGTTGGACTGAGAACATCTAAATTCACTTTTCTCGCCCCTGCACTAGCATCCCATGCAATGTCAGGGTATTCATCTAGACGTGGTGGTGTTTGTAAGCTCGGGCCAGTGCCATTAAGCACAAAATGTGCATGTCTGGTGGCTGCACAGTTAGGAATCATGCACACAGGTAATGAAGC
>DDCR01000171.1:0-820 GCA_002335115.1 Oceanospirillaceae bacterium UBA2001 | reverse complement strand
CCTAATCCCTGAGCTCCAATCCCCAAGTTATTCACCGCGTCAAACAACTCTAAACGCAGTTTGTCTGCAGTGTTATGAGCACCACTGGCCTGCAGTTGGTGAATATTCACTGGATCCATCAAAGATTTTTTAGCCAGAATCGCAGCTTTTTCTGCCGTGCCCCCAATACCTATACCTAACATGCCAGGTGGGCACCAGCCGGCCCCCATAGTCGGCACCGTTTTTAATACCCACTCAACGATACTGTCGGAGGGGTTTAACATGACCATTTTACTTTTATTTTCTGAGCCCCCACCTTTAGCTGCCAATTGAATATCAACCTGATCACCCTTAACGATAGAGGTATGAATGACCGCCGGCGTATTATCTTTAGTATTGCTTCTGGCACCCGCAGGATCAGATAGAATAGAGGCTCTAAGTTTATTATCAGGGTGTAAATAAGCCCGCCTTACCCCTTCGTTAATCATTTCTTCTAGGCTAAGCTCGGCGTCCCATTGCACATTCATACCCACTTCAACAAACACCGTGACAATGCCTGTGTCTTGGCAGATTGGACGTTTACCTTCGGCACACATACGAGAATTAATTAAAATTTGCGCCATGGCATCCTTAGCAGCTTTGGATTCTTCACGCAGGTAAGCTTCATGCACTGCGTGTATAAAATCTAAAGGATGGTAGTACGAAATAAATTGTAATGCGTCAGCGACGCTATCAATCAAGTCCTGTTGGCGAATTATTGTCATGGCGGCATCCTAATGTGGCTTAAATCGTAAGCCACATTATAACCCCTTAAATACTTTAACTCTGCTTTAACTCTGCT
>DDCR01000139.1 GCA_002335115.1 Oceanospirillaceae bacterium UBA2001 | reverse complement strand
GGACGAAATGAAGTACGACATGTGTGGCGCAGCTAGTGTTATGGGAGCCATGCAGGCGGTCATTAAAATGGATTTAAAAGTCAACCTAGTCGTTATTGTAGCTAGTGCCGAAAACATGCCTTCTAGTACGGCCTCTAAACCCGGAGATATTTTTACAACGATGTCAGGCAAAACGGTCGAGGTCCTTAATACTGATGCTGAAGGTCGCCTCGTGTTGTGTGACGCATTAACTTATGCTGAGCGTTTTAAACCTAAAACTGTAGTGGATGTTGCGACGCTTACAGGCGCTTGTATTATTGCTCTTGGCCACCACACCAGCGCTGTACTGAGTAATGATGACGCATTTGCTACAAGTCTAATGAGTGCTGGTAAGCAAGCCTTTGATCATGCATGGCAGTTGCCTATGGGTGAAGAATATCAGGCACAACTGGACAGCAACTTTGCTGATTTAGGTAATATTGGTGGGCGTGCTGCAGGCACTATTACAGCAGCATGTTTCTTGTCTCGTTTTGCTGAAAGCTTTATTTGGGCTCATTTAGACATTGCTGGCACAGCCTGGACCTCAGGAGCCAAAAAAGGTGCCACTGGACGTTGCGTACCGCTTTTGGTGCAGCACATAGTTAATCAGGCATAAAGGCAGTGCGAGCAGATTTCTATCAGCTTAACTCTGCCGATCCGGCCAGCCGTTACTCTGTGTTGTGTCGCTTATTGGAGAAAGCTGAAACCACCTGTCAAGCTGTGTACATCCTCTGCCAAGATGAAGCTGAAGTGGCACATCTCGATCAGTACCTTTGGGCCTTTAAACCTGATGCCTTCATTGCTCACGCTTGTGCCGACCAAAAGATTGATAGCTCTATCATACTGGGTCACCCTGACTCTGTTGTGGTGCCCAAACACAAGGATATCTGCATCAATTTGTGCTCAGACCTTGCACCCAAAGAGTATGAGCGAATTATTGAACTGGTGACACAGGAACCCACAATGCTCATAACCACCCGTGAGCATTTTCGCGCTTACCAAGAATCAGGCAGGACCATGCAATACCACAAGCTTTAAGACGGTGTGGGCCAATCATCAAGAGCGTCACCTACTTTGCTTGACGACAAAAAAAACGCCGCTTTAAGCGGCGTTTTATTAATGTCATGTTCTTAACTAATTAAGAAGGAACAACATTGTTGGCGCAAGGGCCTTTTTGGCCTTGGCCAACTTCGAATTCTACGGCTTGACCGTCGTTCAAAGTGGCGTAACCGCCGCCATTGCGGATTTCAGAGTGATGTACGAATAAATCTTTTCCGCCATCTTCTGGAGTGATGAAACCGAAACCTTTATCGGCGTTAAACCACTTCACTGTACCTTTGCTCATATTCTTACTCTTTGCTACTAAATTAAATTTACAAACCATCGTTCACTGTGCTTCTTACAATCAAATTCTGCTTGTAGGTCGACTCAGCAATAGTTTGTGACTCCACACATAACGGTCAAGCTAGTGCGGTGCTTAGTCTAGCATCGCCCAAAGAGAAAAGTCAATTAATACCCCTAGAGCCGAATTAATAACGGACCAGGTCTCCTCAAATGACCAATATATGCGTCCATTGCGCCTAGATCGCTTCAATTTTGGCGACTTTCTGCTGCAACTTATTGGCCGCAGTTTCAGCGTCTCTTAACTTATCACGTTCTTTATCAATGACTTGAGCAGGTGCTTTGCTCACAAATTTTTCATTACTAAGTTTACCACCAAGGCGTTTAATCTCTCCTAGCAGTCTGCCAAGTTCTTTATTTAAACGCCCCAACTCTGCATCTTTATCAATCAATCCAGCCATTGGCACCAATACTTCTAATCCACCGACGAGTGAAGTTGCACTCAATGGGGCCTCGTCATCTTCTTCTAGCCAAGTAATCGACTCTAGCTTGGCTAACTTGATAAGAAACTGACTGTTAGTATTAAGGCGCTGCCTGTCTGCAGTATCTCCTTGCTTTAACAGCACAGGAATTGGTTTGCCGGGGGCAATATTCATTTCACCACGAATATTCCTCACTCCATCGATTACACCACGTACCCAGTTTAAGTCAACTTCAGCCGTTTCATCAATCAAACCTGCATCAGCAACTGGATAAGGTTGCAGCATAATGCTAGCCCCCCCTTTACCTGCAAGGCCCTTGAGTTTTTGCCAAATTTCTTCAGTAATATAGGGCATCAATGGGTGCGCCAAACGCAATACCGCCTCTAGCACCCCAACTAAAGTGCGGCGAGTACCACGCAACTGAGCCTCTGTTGCATTATCATCCCACAAAACAGGCTTAGATAACTCCAAATACCAATCGCAATATTCACTCCAAATAAAGTGATATAGAGCTTCAGCGGCATGATCGAAGCGGTATACCCCCATTGACTCAGTCACTTTTTGTTCGGCCTTTTGCAGGCGTGAGCGAATCCAACGATCGGCTAAACTTAATTCAACTTCGCCACCCGTTTGGCCACAATCTCCAGCTTCACAATTCATCAGCACATAGTTGGTGGCATTCCAGATCTTATTACAGAAGTTACGGTTACCTTCAATACGGCCCAGATCAAGCTTAATATCTCGGCCGGTAGATGCTAATGAACACAGGGTAAAGCGCAGGGCATCAGTGCCATATGAGGCAATACCATCGGGAAAATGCTTTAAGGTTTGTTTTTCAATCTTTTTAGCCAACTGTGGCTGCATCATATTGCCTGTGCGCTTTTCCAACAACGCATCAAGCTCAATACCATCAATTAAATCGAGCGGGTCAATGACATTGCCTTTAGATTTAGACATTTTTTCGCCGTCTTGGTCTCTCACTAAACCATGTACATAGACTGTTTTGAAGGGTACTTGTGCTTCGCCAGTTTCGTCTTTGGTTAAGTGCATAGTCATCATGATCATCCGCGCTACCCAAAAGAAAATAATATCAAACCCGGTGACCAATACATCCGTTGGATGATACTTCGCCAGAGCCTCCGTAGAGTTGGGCCATCCAAGAGTTCCAAAGGTCCATAATCCAGAAGAGAACCAAGTGTCCAAAACGTCTTCATCTTGCTTAAGATTGATATCACCTAACTTGTGTTTTAGGCGCACCTCTGCTTCACTGCGACCCACATAAAAGGCACCATCGTCGTCGTGCCATGCAGGAATTCTATGCCCCCACCAAAGCTGACGTGAGATACACCAATCCTGAATATCTCGCATCCAAGAAAAATAAGTGTTTTCCCATTGCTTAGGTACAAATTCAATACGGCCATCTTCTACTGCTTCGATGGCTGGTTTTGCCAGTGGTTTAGTACTCACAAACCACTGATCAGTGAGTAAGGGTTCAATGATCAGACCAGAACGGTCACCACGGGGCACTTTTAGCCCATGATCTTCAATTTCTTCAAGCAAACCTGCTGCAGTAAGATCAGTCACAATTTGCTCACGTGCCACGAATCGATCTAAGCCGCGATAAGCAGCAGGAATACTTTCTTCATGCGCTGCAACCACCTCACCTGAGGTGGTGTAGACCTCAGGAACTTGGACTATGGCAGCATCGTGATCGAATACGTTAATCATGCCTAGATCATGGCGCTGGCCCATAGTGTAATCATTGAAATCATGTGCCGGGGTAATTTTGACGCACCCCGTACCAAACTCCTGATCCACATAATCATCTGCAATAATAGGAATCAAACGGCCCACCAAAGGCAATTTGATAAACTGGCCGATAAGATGCTTATACCGCTCATCTTTAGGATGGACTGCAACCGCAGCATCACCCAGCATCGTTTCTGGCCGGGTAGTCGCAACCACTAAAAAATTTTTACCATCGTCAGTGGTTGCACCACCCGCTAGGGGGTAACGCAAATGCCACAGATAACCTTTTTCATCTATAGATTCCACCTCTAAGTCTGAAATGGCAGTGTGTAATTTGGGGTCCCAATTAACCAACCGCTTGCCCCGATAAATTAAACCATCATCATACAAACGCACAAAAGCTTCTTGCACCGCAGTGTAGAAGCCATCATCCATAGTAAAGCGTTCTCGACTCCAGTCCACACTGGCACCCATTCGTCGCAGTTGTTGGGTGATCGTGCCTCCAGACTCAGCTTTCCATTCCCACACTTTTTTGAGAAACTTATCCCGGCCTAAATCATGCCGTGTTTTGCCTTCTTCAGCCTGAATTTTTCGCTCCACCAACATTTGCGTAGCAATACCTGCATGATCAGTACCCACTTGCCATAAGGTGTCATGGCCTTGCATACGTTTGAATCGTGTTAAGGCATCCATAATGGTGTCTTGAAACGCATGCCCCATATGCAAGCTACCCGTCACATTGGGTGGCGGTATAACAATGCTGTAGGGGGTGCCTTCACCCGAGGGGGCAAAGTAATTATTATGTTCCCATTGTTGGTACCATTGTTGCTCAATGGCACTCGGGTTATATGTCTTTTCCATAATGTTAGGCAGGTGCTCTAAAATAAGGGTTATGTAGCGGGCTAAAAGATCTCGAAAGGGGCTAGAAATAACCCCTTTGAAGACCGAAGGTCATAAAAACTAGTGGTTGCAGCCTGGACCATGAATATGGCCATTCGCCAATTCATCTTCAGAAGCAGTTCGCACATCCATAATTTCCACATCAAAATTGAGCATTTCACCTGCTAAATCGTGGTTACCATCAACGCTCACCATGTCGCCTTCAATCGCCGTGATGGTAACGACTTGCTGTTGCCCTGAATCACCTTCGGCATGGAATTGCATGCCTACTTCTAAGGTATCAATACCAGCAAACATTTGACGATCGACTTGCTGAACCATCTCTTCCATATACTCGCCATAACCAAGATGGGGGGGCACTTCAACCTGTAATTTATCACCTGACTGTTTACCTACGAGTGCTTCTTCAAGGCCTTGCACAATATTATTTGCACCATGTAAGTAGGGTAAAGGTTCGCCTTCGCGTGAGGTATCAACTAACTCACCAGCCCCATTGGTCAGGGTATAATGGAAGCTAACTACGCTATTTTCGGCAATTTTCATTCGTGACTCCAAGACGCCCTCAATACTTTGATTAGGGCTAATAAAATTAAACTTTACTCGCGCTCATGGGCGGCCTGCTATAATACCGCAAAATTTACCCCTAGGCCCGTATTTCTATGCATTTTACCATTCACAATACCCCAGGTGTTATTCATGCTGTGAGGCTGCTTTCTTGGTTAGTATTAAAGCTTAATGGCTGGAAGGTCATTAACGTGGCGCCCACTAATGGAAGTTACCTCATTGTCGCAGCACCACACACGTCTAACTGGGACTTTCCCCTCGGCATTGCTATGGCATTTCATATGCGCTTGGAAGTGTATTTTATTGGTAAGCACACACTATTTAAGGGCCCTGCTGGCCCGATCATGCGCTGGTTAGGGGGCATCCCGCTGAATCGGGAAGCGAGTAAAAATTTTGTAGACACATCAATTGAGGTTTACGCTAATAACAAAAATTTGATTTTGGCCATTGCGCCAGAGGGCACCCGTGATAGCGTCGCACGTTGGAAGACTGGATTTTATCACATGGCTAAGGGCGCAGGCGTTCCCTTAGCACTGGCTTACTTTGATTACGCAACGCGCACTGGCGGCATTGGTAAAGTTCTTAAACCGAGCGCAAATATGGCTGCTGACATGCAGGTTATCGCCGATTTTTATCGCCCCATGGTAGGGAAAAATCCAAGCAACTATAACCCGGACATTACTGGAACTCAGACATGACTAGAGTCTAATCTTAACAAAACTGAAACACTCTAAAGCTGCGCTTTTAACACTACAAATTTTGGGTGAGCTCCCACTTGCTCAACCCGCGAAAACCAACGCTTGAGCTTGACATGGTAGCCTAAGTGACGATTACCTACCACCCAAAACTCACCGTTTGCAGTCAGTACCTGAGCTGCTTGGGCAAACATACGCATAGCAATCTGATCACCCATGACACGCTCTTGGTGAAAAGGTGGATTACATAAAATCAAGTCAGCTGATTGCGAGGGTATTTCAGTTAGACAATCACCCGCAATAAATGCACACTGTGCAGCAACACCGTTGGCCTTGGCATTAATGGTTGCTGATGCCACAGACATATAGGATTCATCGATGCCAATGACTTCACATTGTGGCCACTTTTTGGCAGCAAAAATCGCTTGGATGCCATTGCCACAGCCTAAATCAATAATCTTTTTAAAGGGCCCCTTTGGAAATAAATGCAATAACACTTGAGCACCAGCATCTAATTTAGTTCGACTAAACACACCACTAAAGTGGTGTAAAAAAAGCCCATACGATGGCAACTCCCATGACGTTTCTACTGGCTTTAAAGTTTGCTTTAACGCTGCTTTATTTTTCCCAGAATTAATCCCAGCAGGCTTGCCAGCAAAGACTAAGCGCGCCTTTTTACGCGCCAAGCTAGTGGTCACTGTTCCCAGCAGAGACTCCAATAGCTGATAAACAGCTGTATCCATGTGCTTCACCATTATCGGCATAATAATTAATGCGCTGGGAGTCAGTTGGGGTAAGATGCGTTGCAACTGATCACGCAACAAAGCATGACTTTTAGGCAGTCGGAATAAGACAAGGTCAAAGGGGCCTTGGGGCGTTTTTTGGGCCGGCACAAAATGAGCCAAAGGCAGTTTATTTGCATAGGCATTGTGCTGCAGACCAAGGTGCGCAATATGGGAATCACTCCAAAGCGTTGGCAACGAGCCATCCAGTGCCACCATGGCCTTGGTCACTGCACAGGTCATGGCTCCGAAGGGTTCGTTGACCATGACCACTCGGCTCTGAGTATTGAGTAAAGCCTCTTCCTGCAAATATTCAAGCGCCAATACATCGGCCTGGTCAAACCCTTGTAAGGTCTCGTTGACAGAATACGGCACCCGAGCCACTGCTAACTCACCCATAGCACTAATCATTAATGATTGTGTCATTTGATATGTGGCTAGGGTGCTAATCGATCAATAGACCAAGCATCCCCTGTTTGTCGATATCTAAAACGATCGTGCAGACGACTAGGCTGGCCTTGCCAAAACTCAAACTGCACAGGTTTCAGACAAAATCCCACCCAATCTTGTGGGCGCTTAACGGTTGTGGTTTGGGTGTACTGATCAAGCTGGGCAACATTAAACTCCAGGTCTGCAAGACCAGACACGACCTGACTTTGCGCTGTTGCAGCAGCACTCAATTGGCTGGCTCTTGGGCGACTGTTAAAATAGTCGTCAGACGTGGCCTCTGAGACCCGACTCACGGTGCCAGAAATGCGCACTTGTCGCTCCAATGCTTGCCAATAAAATAGTACCGAAGCTTGAGGATTATGGGCAATATCTTGCCCCTTATCACTGCGACTATCAGAGTACCAAACGACTCCATTATCATTGTAACTTTTCATTAAAACCATGCGCGCACTTGGCATACCTGATGCAGAAGCTGTGGCCAATGCCATAGAGGTTGCATTGAGTGGACAAGCGACTTCAGCTGCCGCCATCCAATCAGAAAACTGCTGCCATGGATCTAAAGCTAAGTTTCGTCGACGCAAACCTTCAGCTTCGTACTCGCGTCGGTAATCTTGATAATTTTGGGTAGACATACACCTGACCTGCTTTGAGTTGGTAAATAATTACACCCTTATTATATGCTTCTGTAGCCTTAGCCGAAACTGTTATCCGGCAAGCTTAAAAACAAAGTATGGAACGGCGCCAGACAAAGAAGTAAAAGTGAGTAAATTCCCAGCATGGTTGAGGCTAAAGATTTCAAATTAGTTGTTTTTAATGTAAAGTCCCGAGTCTGATGAAAAACCTTTATTAATAAAGACATTCGCCGCTTTAAAATGGGCATTACCATGAACTTGAAAACCTTAGTGTTTCGTTTTTTAACCCGATTTTTACTCCCCGTAGCCATTATTGCAGCTGCCGTGTATGGTTTTATGCAGCTGAAGGGTTCGCGCCCCAAAGCGCCTGCTAAAACTGTGACAGAGCAAGTTTGGGGTGTATCAAGCCACCAAGTTGCACTAAGAGACATTGCGCCTGAAGTGACTCTTTATGGGGCCGTGGAAGCGAGTGAAACAGTTCAATTAAGTTCAACAGTGAACGCCTTTGTCAATCAGGTGAGTATTGGCCGTGGCGATAGGGTCAGCAAAGGTCAACAAATTATCGAACTGGACGACCGTGAATTACGTTTAACACTCGCCCAACGAAAGGCGAGCCTAGAAGATGCTAAAACTCTCATTAGTACGGAAAAAAATAGCCACCAAACGAATCAAAAAGCACTATTAATTGAGCAACAACTGCAGGCCATCAACCAAAAAAACTTTGACCGCCAGCAGCAGTTAGTGGCGAAGAAAGTGGCCCCTACCTCACGCTTAGAAGATGCCACTCGGGCCCTCCAACAACAAGAGTTATCCATACTGAATCGTAAAAATACCATTGCCAATTACCCAAACCGTATTGCGCGCCTTAAATCTCAGGTGACTCAGAATCAGATCCTTCTTGAATTTGCTGAGCTAGACTTAGAGCGCACCAAAATTTTAGCGCCTTTTGATGGGCGTATTCTTAGCGTTGACACAGCCACTGGCAATAGAGTCCGCAATGGTGATTTAGTGGTTAAACTTTATAACACTCGAAGTCTTGAAGTCCGCAGCCAAATTCCAGCTCGTTACCTACCCATGATGCAAACAGGCAATTCAGGTGCGGCACTGGCAGCCAGTATTTCTCACCAAGGCAAAACTTACGCACTTCAATTAGATCGACTATCGGCAGAAGCATCAGCGAGTCAGGGTGGTATTGACGCCTTTTTTAGCCTTAGTGGTGGCCAAGAAATTGAAGTGGGTCGAAACCTCCAGGTTAAGGTCAAACTGCCCACCCAAATCAATGTTGCAGCGCTGCCCCCACTTGCAATTTATGGCCAAAATCGTATTTACCGAATTATAGACCAACGACTTGAAGCCTTAAGCATCATGCGAGTAGGAGACTGGACTAGCCCCAGTGGAGAGCAGCTAACCCTCGTTCGAAGTGCTGAATTACAAACGGGTGATCAGGTAATGACGACGCAACTTCCCAATGCCGTTACCGGCTTATTAGTAGAAACACGCTAGGCGGAGCATAAGCACATGATGCAATCATTTATTCGCCTGTTTGCGAGTCACAAGGTAGCACCTAATCTTTTAATGCTACTACTGTTCCTGTCGGGCGCCTACGGTTTAAAGCAACTTAACACTCAGTTTTTTCCTGACTTTGCCGTTGATGTGGTCACAGTTAACATTGTATGGCCAGGCGCTGCGGCGGAGGATGTTCAAAACAGCATCACTATTCCCGTCGAGCAAGAGCTTAAGAATGTCGCTAATGTTAGCAAGGTCAAATCCAGCACATCACGTGGTGGCGTATCTCTTCGTTTAGAAGTTGCCAGTAGTGCCGACCTGACAGAAACCACCAATGCCATCAAACAACGCCTTGATGCCGTTAGCAACTTACCTACAGATGCCGAAACGCCAACCATAGAGCAATTTGTCATGTATGAAAATGTTGGGACAGTGCTTATTACAGCAGATGGACCGGTGGATGAACTGACAAACTTAGCCCGCCAAGCAGAACGGGAACTGTTAGCAAAAGGCATTAGCAAGATCAACTTTACTGGCCTACCAAAACAGGAGATTGCCATTCAAG
>DDCR01000192.1 GCA_002335115.1 Oceanospirillaceae bacterium UBA2001 | reverse complement strand
AGTAACACCCAAGTTTTACCAGAAAAAGCCCGTATTGCCATCATTGGTGGTGGCATTATTGGCACCTCGGTAGCCTACCATTTAGCCAAACGTGGCATCAAAGATGTTGTTTTAATAGAGCGTCAACAGTTAACAAGTGGCACCACTTGGCACGCGGCAGGCTTAGTGAGTTTGTCTTGGGCCACACCTACCCTCACCGAACTTGCCAAATATAGTCACAAGCTTTATGCAAGTTTAGAGGAAGAAACCGGCCAAGCAACGGGCTATAAGCGCATTGGGAGTATTTCCTTAGCGCGCACCGAGGCTCGCTTGGAGGAAATTAAACGCACTTCATCTGTGTGCAAAGTATTTGGTGTGGAATCAGAAATGATCGACAACACCCGTTTAGCAGAGCTTTACCCTGGCATCAATACTGACGGTGTTATAGGAGCACTCTACACACCGGGCGATGGCCAAACTAATCCCATCGACACGACCATGGCTTTAGCGAAGGGTGCACGCATGAATGGCGTGGAGATATTCGAAAACACCATCATGGAAGAATTGTTAATTAAAGATAATGTCATCACCGGCATTCGCACCGACAAAGGCACCATGGAAGTAGATCAGGTAATATTGTGTGGCGGTATGTGGACGCGTGACATCGCCAAGACCGTGGGTGTGCAACTGCCTTTGTATGCTTGCGAACATTCCTACATTGTCACAGAGGAAATGGAAGGCCTAACTCAGCGCCCTGTTCTGCGAGACTTTGACCGAGGTCTATACTTTAAAGAAGACGCTGGCAAAATGTTAGTGGGATGGTTTGAAGACAACGCCATTGGACTCCCCATGGAGAAAATTGCCGACGACTTCTGTTTTGGGCAGTTTCCCCTTGACCAAGATCACATCGAACCCTATCTTTTGGATGGCATGGAAACCTTCCCCCAATTGCAAGAAACAGGGATTCGCACTTGGTTCAATGGCCCAGAAAGCTTTACCAATGACAACCTTCATTTGCTTGGCCCCACCCCTCAGATTGATAAATTATTTATTGCTGCAGGAATGAATTCTAAGGGTATTGGGGCTGGCGGCGGCGTCGGCAAGATCATGGCTGACTGGATGATTGATGGCTACCCTTCAGGTGACGTGAGTGAATGCGATATCCGCCGTCACCACCCTGCCCAGCAGCATGACGAATACGTGGCAGAGCGAATCCCCGAATCTCTTGGTCATAGTTATGCAATGCATTGGCCTTTTTACCAATACGAAACAGCACGGGACCAAATTCAGTCCCCTTTGCACCAAGAACTGGCCGCCGCAGGCGCCTGTTTTGGTGAAGTATGTGGCCACGAGCGCCCCAACTGGTTTGCCAATTTAGGACAGGAAGCAAAATACGAATACAGTTATAAAAAGCCAAACTGGTTTGAAAATACCAAACAAGAGCACATGGCGATGCGCGAAGGTGTAGGCATTTACGACATGTCTTCCTTTGGTAAATTTGAGGTCACTGGGCCAGCCGCTGCTAAGAATTTACAGTACATTTGCGCAGGCAATATTGACGTACCCATAGGCAAAGTAGTTTATACCCATTTTTTAAATGCTCGAGGTGGCATCGAAGCTGATATCACCGTCGTGCGCACCGCTAAGACAACCTATTGGGTGATTACGGGCATCGGCTCTCATTCAAGGGATTGGTGGCACCTTAATCACCGTCTCATCGATGATGTGTTGTTACAAGACATTAGCATGAATTTTGGAGGTCTCGCACTCCAAGGTCCTTTAGCTCCCAGTGTGTTAGCCAAAGTGACTTCTGAAGACCTAAGCCATGAAGGTTTCCCCTTTGGTACAGGTAAAATCATGGAAGTGGCAGGTATTCGCATGTGGGTGCAGCGTTTAACTTATGTGGGCGAATTAGGCTGGGAGCTATTTATCCCCGCCCAACACACGGCCACAGCCTATCGTGCATTATTTGAAGCTGGTAAAGAATTTGGTATCCGCAATGTAGGGATGCATGCGGTTAACAGCGCCCGCATGGAAAAAGGTTTTGTTCATTGGGGTCACGATGTTGGACCAGAGGATAACTTGTTTGAAGCAGGCCTTAATTGGGCTGCTAAACCCGATGCTGGGGACTTTATTGGCATTAATGGATATAAGCAACAGCTACAAGCCAATGGCACTGAGCGCCGCTTAGTGCAATTTAAACTCGACGACACAGAAGCCATGTTGTTTCACAATGAACCAATTGTCATGGATGGTGAGATTGTGGGCTACCTCACTTCTGGAATGTATGGGCATTCAGTGGGCAGTGCCATAGGTATGGGTTATGTCAATGTGCCCAACCTATCTCCAATTCGCCTTTCTAAGGCCAAATTTGAGATTGAAATTGCTCTTGAGCGCTTCCCTGCGCAAGCCAGCTTGCGAGGATTCTACGACCCTAAAGGCCTGCGTCCAAAAGCCTAGCAATGGATCTGAGTTGATGGCGCTAATGCGCCATGAACTCAGCCATGACTTGAGCAATAACCGCACCTATTAATCGACAATCTTCATCATCAAAAGTTAAAGGCACCCGAAGGTCTAGGGTTCTATCTAGGGCTTCAAGGGTGCTGGGAAGATGAGGCATGGGGCTGATGTAATGCCAACTGTCGTAGCGACTGGTGAAGGCTTTAGGCTGGGATTCACCAAACCACTTAAGCTCAACCCCTTGGGCTGCGCAGGCGGCAATAAAGTCTGGCATTTGATCCATTTTTAACGCTGTTGGCCGAAATTGAATAGAGCTTCCGACGAAAGACTCCCGCTTGTCCCGAGTGGGAATATCAACCCCTGATATTGCCCCAATGGCAGCATTGAGTAGGTTGTAACGATGATTCCAGCGCTCACAATTTTTATCTAGGTTAGGTAATTGCGCAAGCCCCAGAGCCGCCCGCATATTGTCCATGCGGCCAGACATGTTGGCACTGACTAAGCGGATGTTTTCGAACACTTCTGAGGCTGGCGCTGCACCATGACGCTCATACAGCATATAAGAACCAGAGTGCATGATTAAACGCGCAGCGATTTGGGCATCATCCGTCACCACTAAACCACCTTCACCTGTATTCAGGTGCTTGTAGGTTTGCAAACTAAAGGCTGCGACCTGGCCAAAATTTCCTGACTTTATGCCATCCCAAGAAGCCCCCATAGTGTGAGCACAATCTTCCAATACTTTAATACCCAGCTCATTGCATAAGGTCATGAGTTGCTGCATGTTAGGAATGTGCCCACGCATTAATGACAAGAGTAAGATTTTAGCCTTACTCGCCTTAGCCTTAGTCTTTAAGTCAGCTAAGTCGAGGTGATAATTCTCATCTATTTCAACTAACACAGGTTTACCCCCAGCCGCATGAATTGCACCGGGCACAGGAGCTAGGGTGTAGGCATTAGTTAACACCTCATCACCGGCTTGCAAACCCATAGCCCGCAAAGCAATATGGATTCCATAGCCCCCAGAAGTGCACGCTAAGCAGTACTTGCGGCCTTGGTATTGAGCATACGCTTGCTCTAACATGGCCGCATCAGACAGCTCATTTCCTACCGTATTGTAGCGGTGTAAACGACCTGAATCGAGTAACTCCATGACCCTTTGCTTGGCCTGTTCAGGGATCGCTTCTTGCTGGGTAAAGGCTTTGGTAAACTGCAGTTTAGACATGACTTACTTTCTCAATTTTCAATAGAAGGCGAACATCTCATATCCTATAAATTGCCGCAAGGCCTTGACATTAATTTACCCACAATGGCCCTATCACAAGCTCTGTTGCAGCCCAAAACACAAGCTCCCATTGATAGCATAGTGGTCCTGCTCCATCTCGCTTTAAGATTCACTCTTAAAGCGGGTTGAAGGACTAAGGCTCAGCAACTTAGAATTTAGAAACTACACACGTTTGTTTCACAATGGTTTTCCACATCAGCTGCAGTAATGGCGCTCATATTGAACATGCCTCTGCCCGTCACTGAGGGAATCACAATGTGCGCAGGCTTTGCCAAACCATGTACAAAAGGACCAATGAGTAGGGCATCCGTAAGAGAACGGATTAGTCCAAGAGTAATATTAGCTGTATCTAAGCTGGGCATAATCAATAAATTGGACTGCCCTGTAAGCTTTGAGTTAGGTAGAATCGTTTGCCGCAATTCCTCATTTAAAGCGGTAAATGAGTGCATCTCTCCTTCAATTTCATCATCAGGATAACGTTCTTGGAGTGTCGCAGCGGCCTGGCGCATTTTAGTGGCCTGTCCATCGTTTGAGGTACCAAAGTTAGAGTGCGACAAAAGAGCGACTTTAGGCTTAATGCCAAATTGACGCACAAACTCCATACTGGCTTCAGTGGTGGCGATCACTTCTTCTACGGAGGGATCCACCGTTAAAAAAGCATCGGCTAAGAACAATGGGCCGTTGGGAAGTAATAGCGCACAAACAGAAGACACGTGGGTGTCTGGTGTCTTTGGTCCAAGCACCTGTAGTAAGGTTTTAAAGTGCATATCAAAGCGTCCTACCTTTCCACAAATCATGCCATGGGCTTCATCAAGATCCACCATTACCGATGCTAAAGCCGTGGGGCTGTTGCGCATCTCCTGCTTAGCCATTTCAATAGAAACACCTTTACGAGCCACTTTTTTATGGTAATGCTGCCAGTAACGGTCGTGTAAATCACAATCTTTTGGATCAAAAACTTCCACTTCTTCACCTAATTTAACACGCAAACTCAACCGTTCAATCGTCTGCTGAATGACACTTTGGCGACCAATTAAAATAGGCTTAGCGACTGACTCATCAACCATTGCCTGCATCGACATCAGAACATCTTCGTTCTCACCTTCGGCATAAACAATGCGCCGTTGAGGGCCCTGTTTGGCTTTCTCTATCATGGGTTGCATGAACAAGCCTGCTCGATTTGCATAGCCTTGTAATTTAATACGATAGGCGTCTAAATCTTTTATTGGACGGGTTGCCACTCCACTTTCCATTGCGGCTTTGACGACTGCTAGGGGCACTTCTTCGATGAGACGCGGGTCAAAGGGTTTTGGGATCAAATATTCAGGACCAAAGCGAAAGTCTTCTCCAGCATAAGCAGCGGCAACTACATCGGTCACTTCTTTACACGCAAGATCAGCAATGGCTTTAACGCAAGCTTGTTTCATGGCTTCGTTGATCGTAGTAGCGCCACAATCTAGGGCCCCACGAAAGATAAACGGAAAACACAGGACATTGTTAACTTGGTTCGGGTAGTCAGACCGACCTGTGGCAACAATGGCATCAGGTCGCACCGCCATCGCCAGTTCTGGCATGATTTCTGGTGTTGGGTTGGCCATGGCTAAAATTAATGGCTTAGGGCCCATGGTGATGACCATGTCTTGTGTTAACACACCCGGTGCAGACAAGCCCATAAATAAATCAGCACCAACCATCGCGTCAGCTAAGGTGCGGTCGTCAGTTTCTCTGGCATACGCTTCTTTCCATTGGTTCATGCCATCCCCACGGCCTTTATAAATCACGCCCAGACGATCTATCAAGCTAATGTTTGTGCGGGGTAAACCCATACTAACCAGCAAATCTAAACAAGCAATACTGGCCGCGCCTGACCCAGACACCACTACTTTAATGTCTTCAATGTTCTTTTCGACGACTCTTAAACCATTATAG
>DDCR01000170.1 GCA_002335115.1 Oceanospirillaceae bacterium UBA2001 | reverse complement strand
GTTCGAATCCTGCTATCCCAGCCATTCACTTGCCTCACAACACTGTTCTTCAGATCACTTTGCATCGCTATATTTTCAAGGTCATCTATGGGTTAAAGCAGTATGCGTTTTTTCGATTGCGATTAGGCTTCAATTTGCCTAGAGTGTTACTTTATCCCAATTATTGGCAACGGCATCCCGCATGAATCTTTTTGCGCCTTTGACACGACTAAGCACAATATTGTTGGCTTTAGGCTACTTAATGAGTGGTTGGGCCAGCGCTAGTAATTTACGTATAGCCTATGATGCAGACCCTGTTTCACTAGACCCCTATGAGCAGTTATCTGGCGGTAGCATGCAACAAGCCCATTTACTCTTCGACCCTCTGCTTCGATGGACCATTGATCATCAATTAGAAGGCCGTTTAGCGCCTTCATGGCATAGATTAGACAACCGCACTGTGCGCTTCAACCTGCGCCAAGGTGTTCAGTTTATCAGTGGTAACAAGCTCACAGCCTTGGATGTCAAATGGAGCTTACAAAGAGCCAAAACTAGCGCTGACTTTAAGGCTATTTTTCAACCCATTAGTCACGCCCGAGTGATCGATACTCACACCATAGATTTGATTACAGACAAACCCTATGCCCTTCTAGAAAACTTGGCTACCCAGCTGTTTATTATGGACAGTCGTTTTTACCAAGGCTTTGATGCACAGGACAAAGCCAAAGATGCGATCGAAAAACATGGTCATTCATATGCATCAGATCATGCCTCAGGAACTGGGCCCTTTGTCGTCACAAAACGTCAGCAAGGTATAGAATTGCAACTTCAAAGACAACCCAATTATTGGGACCATGCCTCTGTCGGCAATGTTAGTCAAATCACGCTAACACCCATACACGACAGCGCCACCCGCAGTGCCGCATTACTAGCAGGCGACTTAGACCTCATCGCCCCTGTACCCCCAATCGACCATTACCGCATAAACAAACAAATAGGCATGCATTTGTTTACCCGTGATGGTGCACGACTTATTAGTGTGCAAATGAATCAATCCTCCAGCCCAGAGTTACGCGACCTAAGAGTGCGACAAGCCATAATCTATGCCATTAACAACAAGGGCATTGCCAGTAAAATTATGCGTGGCTTTGCTACTCCAGCTGGCCAACAAAGCCCCCCAGGATATTTAGGTCATCAACCTCAACTGGTGCCCAGATTTGACTTAGAGCTAGCCTCAACCCTAATGGATCAGGCGGGCTACAGTAAAGGCTTTAGGCTGAGTATGATTGCCCCCAATAACCGCTATGTGAATGATGCCAAAATAGCGCAAGCCATTGTCATTATGTTAGCCAAGATTAATATCGAAGTTGAGTTAATGACTATGCCCAAGGCACAATATTGGCAAAAATATGATCAAGGTGGTGCCGATTTGATGATGGTAGGCTGGCATTCAGATACAGAAGACTCTGCTAACTTTAGTGAATTTTTAGCCATGTGCCGTGACCTTGATAGTGGTTATGGGAGGTACAATGGTGGCCATTATTGCAACCCAGAAGTAGACCGGATCGTCAGTGCGAGTGCACAACAAACAGACACGCAAAAACGGGCTCAAATGCTACAACAAGTAGAACATATCTTATACCAAGACGCAGCATTTGTTCCTTTGCATTGGCAACATTTGGCTTGGGGGAGTCATCGTGGTATCGATATTGGCAATGTACTTACAGTGGGCAATATTCCCTATTTAGCAGATCTGGTCATCAACCAACCATGAGTTACTTTCGCCAAATAACACAGCGCTTATTAACGGGCTTTATCAGCATTATCTTGGTAGCGTGTGTAAGCTATTGGGTGCTTAGCCTCATTAGCCCCGACTATGTAGTTGCTGTTTCACTCAGTCAATATCTTAATAATTTATTACATGGGGATTTAGGTGAATCTCAGTTTTATTACCTACCCAATCTTCAAATCATACTTGAAAAGCTCCCCGCCACCTTTGAACTGGTCGTCATCACTAGCCTTATAGTGGCCATATTTGCCCTCCCACTTGGCCTCTATACAGCCATAAAGCCACGGCAAAAATTAGCCCGTACGGTCATGGCTTTTAGCTTGCTAGGTATTTCCCTACCGGTCTTTCTCACAGGAAGTTTAATGGTGTATTTATTCGCATTAGAACTGAATTGGCTGCCCGCATTTGGGCGTGGAGAAGTGGTTTGGATTGGCTCATGGTCTAGCGGTCTTTTCACAGCGTCTGGTTGGCAGCATATTATCATGCCAGCCACTGCCATCAGCCTTAGTTTGTTGCCATTATTTTTACGCCTAATCCGAGCTGAACTTATTCAAGTAATGCACAGCAACCCCGTACGTTTGGCCCAAGCCATGGGGATTACCCCTTGGCGTATATGGCTGAGTTATGGTTTACGAAATGCAACATTGCCTATGATTACCATGGCGAGCTTGCAGTTTGGGACCCTTATGGCCTACACCATGGTTGCCGAAACATTATTCCAATGGCCTGGTTTAGGTAGCCTCTTTTTGCAAGGTATTATCCGTGGTGATGGGCCCTTGATTGCGGCTTATTTAGTACTTGTGAGCATTATGTTTTTACTCATTAATAGCCTCACAGACCTCGCTTACGGCCTATTCAATCCCCACTTAGCACCTTGGCGTCAACGGCCACATGAGATAGGCCAACACACTCCATGAATACCACTAAATATAATGGTCACCACGTTTGGAGGCGCTTTAGACGCCAACAATTATGGCGCCAATTAAGGGCCAATAAGACAGCCTTTGTCAGTGCCATTGTGTTGATCGCCTTATGCTTGCTTGGGCTTCTCACCCCTTGGATCAGCCCTTTTGATCCAACCAATATGCAACAGCAAAATATTATGGATGCCGAACTGCCACCATTTTGGCAATTGGGCCAAGACCGTCGTTTCTTGTTAGGTACGGATGGATTAGGACGGGACCTACTAAGCAGCATCTTGTATGGCCTTAAAAATTCCCTTTGGATAGGCTTTTGGGCGGTGATACTGCAATTCACCTTGGGCACTTGTTTGGGGCTTTGTGCCGGCTACTTTGGTGGCTGGGCTGATCGTTTGATTATGAGTTTAGTAGATTTCCAACTTACATTTTCTAGCCTTATGCTAGCCATACTGGTACTCGCAATCACTCGCGCCGCAATGGGGGCTCATGATTACCATATCTGGGCACCCTGGTTATTGGTACTAGTGTTAGGCTTGGCAGACTGGCCCCAATATGCACGTACCCTGAGGGCCAGCGTTTTAGCAGAAAAACACAAAGATTATATTGCCGCTGCCCAAGTACTGGGTTACCACAGTCGACATATTATGGTGTTTCATATTCTACCTAACACATTGTCTCCACTACTGGTCATCGCTACCTTGCAGGTAGCACACGTGATCTTAGCCGAGGCTGCCCTGTCCTTTCTCGGCATCGGTATGCCCTATGCCAATCCTTCTTTAGGCGGTTTAATGGGGGCTGGATTTGAGTATATGCTGAGTGGGATATGGTGGATTGCACTGCTACCTGGGCTAGCATTACTGGTCTTGTTGTTCAGTATTAATTTAGTTGCTGACTGGCTTAGAGACGCTCTTGATCCTAAGAACTTGGGACAAAGACCATGACAAGTCCCTTACTCAAAGTGACAGACCTGCGAGTTAACTTTATATCCAGATGGCCCAACGAACCCAGTGTCGATGTTTTACGGGGGGTAAGTTTTGAATTATATCGGGGAGAGCGGGTCGCTTTAGTGGGAGAAAGTGGCGCCGGCAAGTCTTTGTTGGCTACCAGTATCATCCAGTTATTTGATTCCAGCGCACGAATAAGTCAAGGTGAAGTGGAATTTGAAGGCCAACCATTAACCCAGTTAAAACCCAAACAACTGCGCCAAGTTCGTGGCCGCAGAATAGGTATGGTATTTCAAGACCCTATGACAAACCTCAACCCCACTCTTACTCTCGA
>DDCR01000127.1 GCA_002335115.1 Oceanospirillaceae bacterium UBA2001 | reverse complement strand
CCTGATTCAAGTTTAAATCCAACAATAATAATAAAAATTCTCTATATATATTGGCAGCCTGTGTTGGCTCATAAGCCATCCAAGACTATTGATTAATGCCCCTCTTGAATGCTAAGTCTAGCAAAAGTAAGAGATTTAAATTAATCAAATATGAACCACTAATGAGTAAATTTATCACTATAATGCAGAACCGTGACACAAAAAACCATGTCTAACTTTTGGTGCTTTGACATTACAAGGAGTTAATTATAGGTGGCACAAAAGCGGTTACGCCAGGTGCTACACCCACAAATAGCTCCACCTCGACTAGGCATGTTAATGCTCCAGGGCCCTGAGCTACTTCAGAAGTGGGTAGATCTTTGGTTAGGGTATTTGGATTGCCATGCTTACAACAATTTTTGTCTCCATTCCAATCAGGGTCATACCATGCGCCAGTTGCCATCATCAGCACATTTTCACGCACGCCTGCATCCAACTGAGCCGCACTGACGCAGGACCCTCTCTGGTTAAATATCCGCACCATACTTCCATCCTTAATACCCCGCTTCGCAGCATCCTCGGGATTGATTCGACAAGGCTCACGGTCACTGATTTTACCCGCCCGACTGTGGGAACCATGATCTAATTGGCTATGGCAACGCCGAGATGGTTGGTGGGTAATCAAATGTAATGGATGTTCCTTCACAGCTTCTGCACCCAGCCATTCGGTAGGGGCGCACCATTGAGGATATCCAGGAAAGTCAGTTAAACCAAAACTGGCGATCACCTCACTAAATATTTCAATGCGTCCAGAAGGTGTTTTCAATGGATATTTTAAAGGGTCTTCTCGAAATTTTTGTAGCATAACCCGTGGCTTTTGAGGCTCTGTTAACTTGAGAAAGCCCTGTTCTACAAAGTTTTCATAATGAGGCATTTCAAAACCATTGCCACTAATACGAGTCACACTTCTTTGGTAGATATCTTGCAGCCATTGTTCTTCGTCTTTGCCCTCAGTAAAGGCGGTAGCAAAGTTATCATTGCTCGACGCAGCCGCATGCAACCGTTCAGCCAGTGTCGCAAAAATATTATGATCGTTCCAGGACAGTCCATGGGGCTTAGCCGCTTGTCGCATGGCTATTAAATAATCGTCTCTTGGGGAGGCACCCAAATCATTGCGCTCTAGGGCTACCGTTGCTGGTAAAACGATATCAGCATGACGTGCCAGTGGGGTCCAAAAGGGTTCATGGACAATCACAGTTTCAAGCTTTTCCCAAACCTTACGCAAGCGATTAAGATCTTGGTGGTGATGAAAAGGATTGCCCCCCACCCAGTAAGCTAAACGAATATCTGGGTAAGTTCGCGTCTTACCATCATATTGATAAGTACCTCCTGGCTGTGCAAGCATATCTGCGACTCTAGCCACGGGTATATAACTGTCTATTGGGTTCTTACCTGCTGGAAAAGCAGCCCACGGAGCCTTTGAACGGTGACTACCCACCCCAGCAACGGCTCCCAAACCTAAACCAAAGCCTGATCCAGGCTTTCCAATACCACCCAAAAGAGCCGTTAACACAATTAGCATCCAGTAAATGTGTTCAGCATTTTGTTGGCGAGTCAAAGACCAACTGTTATTCACTAAAGTAGACATTTGGCTCATACGTCGAGCTAGCGTGGTAATCGTGTTCACGGGGATACCCGTAATTTTTGAGGCCCAATTCGCATCCTTGGGCTGCCCATCCACCTCACCATTTAAATAGGGCAGAAATTGTTCAAAACCAATGCAATACTGATCTATGAAATCAGTATCATGCCAATTATTTTTAACTAGAGTGTGCGCTAGCCCAAGCATCAGAGCCACATCAGTATTAGGATTAATCGAAATCCATTGTGAGTGCAGTTCTGGTGCCATGTCAGATCGGTCAGGACTAATATTGACAAATTCTACACCTGCATTTTTTGCCTCAAGCATCTCTATCGCTTGACTGTGACGACCCGTCCCACCCGCATTGACCTGACCATTTCTGGGAGCCATGCCACCAAAGGCAACTACTAAGGCACCACTTTCCTTAATAGACCGCCAAGATGTGTGTTCAAGCAATAGTTCGCTCATATGGCCAACCACATGCGGCATAATGACTTCTGCTGAGGCATAGCTGTAGGTATTTTTTGAGACCGTACAACCCCCAAACAAGTTCATGAACCTTTTGAGCTGGCTTTGGGCGTGATGAAACCGCCCGGCGCTCGCCCAGCCGTAAGAACCACCATAAATTGCAGTATTACCAAATGTGTCTCGCACTCTATTCAACTCAGATGCGACTATATCTAACGCTTGATCCCAACTTACTTGCACAAATTCATCAGCACCGCGGGTTGATCGATCACTCAACGCACCATGTTCCAAGAATCCTCGTCGCACCATAGGCCCATCTATTCGGCAAGGACCAGATAGAGTCTCAAGCATTGAATCGCCTATGGGAGACGGGTTAGAATCTTCTTCAAAAGGGTGCAGTGCCGAAGGAACACCATTTTCACTCTCAACCCGGTAGGTACCCCAATGGGTAGAAGTTAACGTCCCTTTTGTCATATTAAATTAAAGTTATTAATCATGCTGGGAAACCTTTTATTATAATTTAAAATGTTTTAAATGATTCAATGCTAATCACTTAATAGGGGAATGAATTAACTGGCACCCGTATTTTTTGGCTTAAATCTCTGTTCTAACCTCATGGCTGCATAGGCTGCTGGGACTGATGTGAGAAGAAAAAATAGACCAACTAGTGTCATTGGTTCTAAAAACTTGTAAGTGGTGTTCGAAAAGATGTTTGCTGCACCAAATAACTCAACAACTGTTATAGCGGATAGAAGTGGCGTTTCTTTAAACATTGTAATTAGGTAGTTTGCTAGAGGCGGAATCATTGGTGGAATGGCCTGTGGCAAAATAACAAATCTCATCGTTTGATAGGCATTGTAGTTTAAAGCCCGGGAAGCTTCCCACTGACCCTTTGGAACATTTTCAATACCAGCCCTATATACTTCAGAGGTATAGGTACTGAAATGAATACCCAAACCAATGACTCCAGCAGCGAACGGAGATAAAAAGATACCCAAGTCTGGAAGTACATAAAATAGAAAGTACAATTGGACTAGCAAAGGAGTCCGGCGAACACACTCTGAGATCCAATAGGAAGTTTTAGCAACAATCCAGTTTTTAGACATTTTTAAAAGTGCGAGTAACAATCCCAAAACATAGGCTAATAAAGCGCCTACTAAAGCAGCTTGCACCGTAACAATCAGTCCTAACCACATCGATGGTAGAACTTCTAAAACGACTTCCCAACTCCAATCCATATTTTAGACCCCCTCTCCTGAAATCGTGTCTCGGCCTTTTGCGAATTTTCGCTCAGCAACCTTAGTGAACCAAACCAGTACAGAAGATATAATAAAATACATCACGAGGATGACAAAAAATGGTTCGAGAGTTAAGGCTGTTTGTGACCGAATAATCTGGGCCATAAAGGTTAGGTCTGAAATAGTTATCAACGAGGCCACGGCTGTTAGCTTCAGTAATTCTATCAGTAGGTTTCCAAACGTGGGTATCATCACGGGTATAGCTTGAGGTATAAGCACGTATCTAAAGCGCTGATAGCTACTATAATTG
>DDCR01000069.1 GCA_002335115.1 Oceanospirillaceae bacterium UBA2001 | reverse complement strand
CAATATTTCTACCGCCGCTAGCTGCTGGCGCTGTCTGTACAGGCGCGCGGCAACGTTTTTCATTTCCTTGCCTAAGGTAGTGGGCGAGGCGGTTTGCCCGTGGGTGCGAGACAACATAGGCAGCTCTGCGTATTGCTGCGCGAGGTCATCAATGACCTTTATCAGTTGATCCATGTGCACGAGCAGTACATCTTCAACACCGGCCTTCACCATTAAGCCGTAAGCAGTGTTGTTAATGTCTTCAGATGTGCAACCAAAGTGTACCCATTCGTTGATGGCCTGCAGGTTAGGGCGCTGAGCAAATTGCTCTTTTAGGTAGTACTCCACAGCTTTCACATCGTGGTTTGTGGTGGCTTCAATTTCTTTGATTCGAGTTGCACCAACGGCGTCAAAGTTTGTGGCTATGGCCGCAACAAAGGCGCGGTCCTCTTTATCGAGGCTGGGTATTTCTGGTATCTCTTCGCAGTCACTGAGAAACAACACCCATTGGCATTCAACTTCTGTCCGGTACTTAATCAAACCAAATTCGCTGGTTATGTGCGCCAGGTTCTCCACCTTGCTGCGGTAGCGTCCGTCGATGGCAGTGATGGCGAAGATTGAATCAAGTTGGCTCATAGGTTTTAGCTCGTTAAGAAATTTGTGAGTTGAATCTTTTTATTTTTGGCTCAGTGCGTGCCGGCGTGTTCTATCACTGCGCCGCCAATCATTTGTTCATCGTCGTAAAACGCGACATATTGCCCAGGCGCAATGGCCCTTTGGGGGTGTTCAAATTTAACCAATAGTTGACCGTTGGCAGCTTGGCTTACGGTGCAGGCTTGATCCGCTTGCCGGTAACGTATGCGCGCCTGACATTGAAGCGGAAACTTGGCCTCTACAAGCCAGTTGGCATCATCGGCGTGCAGCCAATTGCCGAGTATATCGTTTTGCTCCTGACTGATAACCAGGGTGTTTGTTTGGGGCTGCTTTGCGCAAACATACCAGGGGCGTTCCTTGCGTCCAGCCACGCCGCCAATGTTGATGCCCTGACGTTGACCTAATGTGTAGTAATGCAGACCGCGGTGTTCGCCTATGGATCTGCCTTGCTTGTCCTTAATCGGCCCCGGAATATCTTCGATATAGGTGGCAAGAAAGTCAGCAAACCTGCGCTCACCAATAAAACAAATGCCGGTGCTGTCTTTTTTCTTGTCATTAGCCAGACCAAGATCGGAGGCAATTTCTCTCACCTTGGTTTTTTCTAAGTCCCCAAGAGGAAACAGGCATTTTTCCAACTGCTGTTCTGGCACGGCTTGGAGGAAATAGGTTTGGTCTTTGTTGTTATCCACACCTTTGAGAATTCTGAACGGTTGCTGGGTATCTAGCCCGCCAGAGCGGCGCACGTAATGTCCGGTAGCAATGTAGTCGGCGCCAAGGCTGGTGGCATAGTCGACAAACTGTTGGAACTTGATTTCGCGGTTACACAAAATGTCAGGATTGGGTGTGCGCCAGCGCTTGTATTCACTCAGAAAGTGCTCAAATACGTTGTCCCAGTACTCGGCGGAAAAGTTTGCCGTATGCAGTTTTAGGCCAAGCTTTTCACAAACTGCTTGGGCATCTTCAAGATCAGTGATTGCTGTGCAGTATTCGCTGCCATCATCCTCTTCCCAGTTCTTCATGAACAGGCCTTCGACGTGGTACCCTTGCTCTATTAACAGCAAAGCAGAAACAGACGAGTCAACACCGCCAGACATACCGACGATAACCCGTTGAGAAGTGGAAGCACTCATAGTTTTAATTCAAGCGTTCAAGAATATAGATCAAGAGCACAATTTTAACTGAACCCAGTCCCTAAGCCTAGGCTTAGGGCCATATTCCAAGGATTTTTAACTGCATGAAAACCAATGACCTCATCCTTGTGCAAGAAGCTGATTTTGATATCAACCAGCATTATCAAAAATTACTGCAAATAAACCCGTCAAATAGTGGTGCCGCTGTGCTATTTATTGGCTTAGTGCGTGATTTAGATGATGCGAAAGTAGAGGCCATGCAGCTAGAACATTATCCGGGCATGACTGAGGTGTGTTTACAGCAAATTGTTGACAAAGCCCGTTTGCGCTGGTCTTTGGAGGGCGTTCATATTGTGCATCGAGTAGGGAAGCTATTGCGCCATGAACAAATTGTGCTAGTTGGGGTCACATCACGTCATCGCAGTGATGCCTTTTCGGCGTGCGAATTCGTGATGGACTACTTAAAGCAAGATGCACCATTTTGGAAAGCTGAATATACGGAGCATGGCAAACAATGGGTTGAGGTTAAGGCATCAGACCAACAGGCCAATGAGCGCTGGTAACGTGGCCTATGTGTTGCATTTATCATTAAACGGACTCCCAACGCCACTCGCCTACATCAAGGTCTTTGAGTCGCCAAGGTCCAATGGCAACGCGGATAAGACGCAACGTGGGTAAGTCTACTGCCGCCGTCATCCTTCTGACTTGTCGATTACGGCCTTCGCTAATACGAATCTCTAACCACTGAGTGGGGACGGATGCTCGCACCCTAATGGGTGGTGTTCGAGGCCAAAGAGTGTTTGTTTGCGCCCCTAGCAGTCTGACTTTAGCCGCTTGGGTGGGTCCATCTTTAAGTGTTGGCCCTGCACGCAGGTCTTTTAACTGATGTTCATTCACTTGACCTTCCACCTGAACCCAATAGGTCTTTTCTAACTTATGTTTGGGATTAGATATCTGTTGCTGTAACTTTCCATCATTGGTTAACACCATCAAACCCTCTGAATCAAAATCTAAGCGTCCCGCGGCATAAAATTTAGGCATGCTAATGTACTTGGCGAGCGTGGGACGGCCTTGATCATCGTTAAATTGACTCAAAACTTGATAGGGCTTATTAAAAACGAGGATGTTAGACACGCCGTAATTTCCTTATTGGTTCTATGAATTGTTACAATTTTGTAAAATAACTACATTGTTCCTTGGGCCTGCAGGGGCATTCAAGCTATAATATCAAGCGACTACAAAAGCCACTTTTTAATGACTAAACACTCGCTTGAATCTTATTTTTAAGCATCCGGAGAATACATGACCTATCAAAACATTACTGTCCCAGAGCATGGCTCTAAAATTTCTGTCAATGCGGATCTTTCTCTTAACGTACCGAACGACCCCATTATCCCTTATATTGAAGGAGATGGCATTGGTTTTGACGTTTCACCTGTTATGCTTAAAGTCGTAGATGCCGCTGTAGACAAAGCCTTTGGTGGTAGTAAAAAGATCCATTGGATGGAAGTATATGCCGGTGAAAAAGCGACGGTGAATTATGATGCGGATACTTGGATGCCAGAAGAAACATTGGCTGCTTTTAGAGAATTTAAAGTCGGTATTAAAGGGCCTTTGACCACACCAGTAGGAGGGGGTATTCGCTCTTTGAACGTAGCTCTGCGGCAAGAACTTGACTTATATGTGTGTCAGCGCCCTGTGCGCTGGTTTACCGGTGTGCCAAGTCCTGTACTCAAGCCTGAAAATGTTGACATGGTCATCTTCCGAGAAAATTCAGAAGACATTTATGCTGGCGTTGAGTGGCAAGCTGGCTCTGCTGAGGCGATTAAGGTCATTAATTTTTTGCAAGAAGAAATGGGTGTGACCAAAATCCGCTTTGATCAGATGTGTGGTATTGGTATCAAACCTGTGTCAGAAGAGGGCACTAAACGTTTGGTGCGTAAAGCGATTCAATACACCATTGATAATGATCGAGACTCTTTGACCTTGGTGCACAAGGGTAACATTATGAAGTTTACCGAGGGAGCGTTTAAAGAATGGGGATATGAGATAGCCCAGCAAGAATTTGGCGCAACCCTCATAGGTTCTGGTCCTTGGTGTGAAATGGTGAACCCTAATAATGGTAAAAAAATCATCATCAAGGATGTGATTGCAGATGCCATGCTGCAACAAATTCTTTTACGTCCAGAAGAATATGACGTCATTGCTACACTGAACTTAAACGGCGACTACCTATCGGATGCCCTTGCAGCCGAAGTAGGGGGCATTGGCATTGCACCAGGAGCTAACCTGAGTGATGATATTGCTATTTTTGAAGCGACCCATGGCACAGCACCTAAGTATGCTGGCCAGGATAAGGTTAATCCGGGTTCTATTATTTTATCTGCAGAAATGATGCTGCGGCATATGGGATGGCTCGAAGCCGCTGATTTAATTGTGTCGGGCACCGAGGGTGCTATTCACGGCAAAACCGTCACTTATGACTTTGAACGTCAAATGGATGATGCGACTTTGCTATCTTGCTCTGAATTTGGCGATGCGATTATTGCCAACATGTAAGCTTTTCAAGTGCAGTAAAAAAAACCAGCGCAAAGCTGGTTTTTTTTTGGGCACCCAATTGAGGTTATTCAGAAGGGCCAACATTTTGCTTCAGAACAATATTCACTGCTTGGGGACCTTTGGGTCCGTCTGTAAGTTCAAAATCTACATCTTGCCCAGCTTTTAAACTGCGGTAACCGTCACTTTGAATTGCAGAGTAATGGGCAAATAAATCTTTATTTAAATTATTATTGGAAACAATAAAGCCATACCCCTTAGCATTATTAAACCATTTCACTTTGCCTGCTTGCATGCCTTCAATCCTCTACCTTTTATAAACTAAAAAGAAGGCTCCGTAATACTTAACCAACAGCTCTTCCAATGACTGTATAATAATATTAGCAGCAGTTTTTCATTCTGCTCTGGAAAAATGCTGACACAGGCCCAATAGTAAAGTTATGATGAAAACAATATTTAAATCTAGAGAGCAACAATGCCCATTTTTTCTACAACCAACTGCAATGAATTACATCAGCTAATCCAGCAACCACTATTGGCGAGTCAGGATGATGCTAACGAGCCGGATGGCAACCACGACCTTCAAGTGATAGAACAAACAGCACCAAAAGTTGCTCACCCATCTCTATATAAGGCTGTACTGTTGAACGATGACTATACGCCTATGGAATTTGTGATTGATATCTTGGCCCGTTTCTTTAACCATAATGAAGAACAAGCGACCCAAATTATGCTTGCCGTTCACACCCAAGGCAAAGGGGTATGTGGCACTTATACCAAAGATGTGGCTGAAACTAAAGCCATGCAAGTCAACCAATATGCGCGACAACACAAACACCCATTACTATGCGAAGTTGAATCTGCTTCTTAGAGGAAAGAGACAATGTTAGACAATGATTTAGAACGAAGCTTAAGCGAAGCCTATAAACACGCAAGCTGGAAGCGACATGAGTTTATGACGGTAGAACATTTATTGCTGTCGTTGCTGACTAACCCATCGAGTGCAGAAGTACTTCAGGTCTGTGGGGTGGTGTTGGATGAACTTCGCTCGCCTTTAGAAAAGTTCATTAATGATACGACTCCAGTTGTTTCTGATACCAATAGTGACTACGAAGTTCAACCCACTCTTGGGTTTCAAAGAGTGTTGCAGCGAGCTGTGTTTCACGTGCAGTCTTCAGGTAAAGGTGAGGTGACTGGCGCTAATGTACTGGTTGCTATTTTTAGTGAAACCGAAAGCCAATCAGTTTATCTGCTGGATTTGTTAGACGTTGAGAGAGTAGATATTGTGAACTATTTATCTCATGGAGTGAGTAGAACAGAAATGGAAGGCTCAGAAAAAACAGTGGAGGGCGAAGGAGAAGAAGCCAGTCATTTGGTTAAATACACCACTGATTTGAACGCAGAGGCGCGCAATGGCAACATAGATCCACTCATTGGCCGAGGCAAGGAATTAGAACGTTTAGTGCAGGTACTATCTCGGCGCAGGAAAAACAACCCCTTATTAGTGGGAGATGCTGGTGTCGGTAAAACAGCCATTGCTGAAGGCTTAGCCTATCAAATTGAACAAGGCAACGTGCCACAAGTCATTGCGGCTTCCCAAGTATATTCATTAGATATGGGTGCCTTATTAGCGGGGACAAAATATCGTGGTGACTTCGAAAAACGCCTCAAGGGGCTGTTAGCAGATATTGAAAAAACGCCCAATGCTATTCTCTTCATTGATGAAATTCATACCATTATTGGAGCTGGGGCGGCATCAGGGGGTTCGATGGATGCATCAAACTTATTGAAGCCAGTGTTGAGCTCAGGCAAGTTACGCTGCATCGGATCAACAACGTTTTCAGAATTCAGAGGTATTTTTGAAAAAGATCATGCTCTAGCACGGCGCTTTCAAAAGATTGATGTGGAGGAGCCTAACATTGTTGATACTCAAGCGATTTTGCGGGGTCTTATCTCCCGTTATGAAAATCATCACCAGCTTGAATATACACCTGCAGCTATTGATGCTGCAGCGGTGCTTGCGGATCGTTATATCACCGATAAAAAGATGCCAGACAAAGCCATAGACGTGATTGATGAAGCAGGAGCCTAT
>DDCR01000096.1 GCA_002335115.1 Oceanospirillaceae bacterium UBA2001 | reverse complement strand
GTGATGCTGGCAATCGCAATTGGCGTTATCGCTCGAAATGAGAAGTGACGCAAAACCGCCTCATGCGCGAAAACAACCCCGGCAATCGGCGCATGAAATCCAGCCGCAATTGCCGCAGCTACCCCACAACCAATAAAAACATCCGCAGTTATACGGCGGCTGCCAAATAATTCTGAGAGATAGCTACCTATTGCAGCACCAAAATGAACAAGAGGGCCATATTGTCCAACCGGCGCGCCGCCGCCCAGCGAAATAAATGCAGCCAAGGTTGAGCCAATGCCTGCGCGCAAATCAAGTTCATTGTCGGTTCGATGCGCCGCATAAATGCTGTCAGCTGGCCCATGCCAGCGATCAATTCGAAAGAACCTCCGGACAATCACCAATAGTAACGCTGCCACTATTAGCCAAAGCATTGGCATAAGTGACAATTTAGTCCCAGGCAAAAGCAAAAGTGAGTCTATTGTACCACTTCGGCTTTGCACAAGCCACTGAACTCCCCTGACAAAAAAGCTGGCAACAAGCGAAACTAACAGCCCGATGCCACCGCCAATGGCCAGAATGACCAACATATATTTCAAGGCGTCAAGTAAAGACTTGTGTCGTAGCGATGATAGCTGCATGACATTAAAGATCCCAAAAACTGACCAATTAATAAAGTGTTAAGTCGATCCCTTCACTCTCATTTTTTCACTTCCTAGAAATGAACTAGCAATTTCATGCCAATAATTCTGTAATTGTTACATAATTTTTGTCAGATAGGCATAAAAATTGCAGATCCATGACGTTAATACCTTTAAAGCCATCGACCAAGGGGCGAAGCTATGGCTGTTGATTACCTCAGCGCACTTAATGTTGGCAGTGGACTAAACGTGACACAAATTGTGGACGCGCTGGTTGATGCTGAACAAGCGCCACAAGAGGCTTCCATCACAAGTAAAGTCGATGAAAAAACGGTATCAATATCCACGTTTGCAGAATTAAAGCAGAATTTTGGTGAATTCAGTGAAAATTTAGGACTCTTGTCTTCATTTACCGGGCTAGTGGTTCAATCGTCCGGCACCAGCATAGTCGCAAATGTTAAGGACAAGTCAAAGGTTGCACAGGGCAACCACACCATGAGCGTTCAACAGCTTGCAACACCGCATACAATTGCATTCACTGGATTTGCGTCAGAAACTGCGACAGTTGATGCCAGCTCTATCGCAATAGATCTAGGATCTTGGGAAAATGACGGAACATTCTCAGCGCTGACCCAACAACAAACTATAAGTTTGGATGGATCAACAACGATTGCGGACTTGCGTGACGACATAAACGAACTTGACCTGGGCTTGACGGCCGCGATTGTGAGAACAAATGATAATAACTATGCTCTAACAATTCGCGCTGCGCTGGGCTCTCAAAACCAGATGCGTTTGCAGGCAACACCTATCAGCCCTGCGTCATATTCAAACCTTAACTTTGATCCTGAGACAGTTGCAAATGATCTGGCAAAGGAGGCTATCTCAGGTGCAGATGCAATTATAAGCTTTGATGGCATCACGGTGACGCGTCCTACAAACACTGTCGACGACCTAATTGAAGGCATCTCTCTCGAATTAAAGCTAGCTAGCAACAGTTATGAGACCATTTCAGCTAGTTATAATGAAGAAATGACCTTAGAAGCGATCCAACTTTTTGTTGACGAAATGAATACCATCACAACAACACTTGCAGAGATGAACAAAACTGGGGTTGCAGATGATACAAATGGGCCACTCGCAGGCGATACTCTTGTTCGTTCATTCCGAAACCAGTTACGCATGATAACAACCACACCAATAACAGGATTTGCTGACGCAGATGTCTTTTTATCAAGTTTTGGTGTGATGACAAATCGAGACGGAACTTTAAGCGTAGATGAGACAAAATTTAAGGCCTATTTTGCTGCAAACCCAGGCGGTTTTGCTGCCCTAGCAAACAGTCAGGTCAACACCAGCAGCACATCTGTAAAGGCAGAGATGACTGGTAATCTCTGGACCCCCGGAATTTATAACTTTGTTAAAAACCAAGACGGGTCTGCCACCCTCGATGGCGTACCCATGTCCTTAGAAAATGGAACGTACAAAATTACGAGTGGTGGCGCACGCGGCTTGCATATTAACACAGACGCTACAACAGCAAATGTGAGTATCTATGTAGGCAAAAGCTTATTTGAGACACTGCAAGACTTCACAACCTCAATTCTCAAAACAGACAGCGACCTAGATCGAAAAGTTAGCAGATATACTGAAGATATCACTAAATATAATAAACAATTAGAGGCTTTGAATACAAAAATGGAAAAACAACGAGAGCTTTACGTTCAACAATTCTCAGCAATGGAGACATCAGTGGCTGCATTTAAAGAGACTGGGAAGCTCCTAGATAATTTGATGGAGTCTTGGAGAGCAAGCTTGAAATAAAGCTAGAACCCGTCCAAGAAATCCACTGATCTGCCAGCTAATTCATTGAGAAAAACAAGGTCATGCTCATCATCAAGTCGCCATCCAGCAGGCGCTAACGGCACGGCATTCGAGCGTAATCCAAAAACATAAGCTTTAAATTTTTTCAATGTTTCTTCGGTTGAATATTCCAATGTTTTAACTGGATCTTCAACAGAACCAAAAAGGGGCTTTAATTTGCGGGGCTTGCTCTTTGTTTCATAATGAATCCGATAGAAAACAAAACCATTCAAAAAGTCAACAGCCGCCTCTCCGGCATCCACTTCAGCAAGGAACCGTGTTAAACTCTCAATGCCAATTGAAAACTCTTCTAAACGAATTTCCGAGTATCGCTCAGAAAGCCCTTGAGCGTATTTTTTACAAATCGCATTCATAGGCAAGTCGGCTGCCAAAAATTCTCGGCAAGCGTTAGTCACTGCAGCTTCAAAGATCCATCCGGGAACATAACTCATAAAATTTACTCGAACAACGTCCTAATATTTATTGGTTTATTGCACGAAAAGAGCAGTCGTGTAAACACCCATGATGGCAATCAGAAGCTGCCTAAACAGACAAAAAATGCTTTCAAAATATTTTCGGCAAGAATCGTGCCAAAACTTTATGTTTTCAGTAAATAAGCTCGAATTTAAGTCGTTTCTATCATCGGAGGCGATATGACATCTATAAACACAAATAACGCAGCTATAAAAGCGTTTTTGGCATCTACATACAATACGACTAATTTAGATAGAATCAGCAAACGTCTGTCATCTGGTCTCAGGGTAAATACAGCAGCCGATGACGCCGCTGGCTATACAGTGGCGAACAGGATGGCAGCTCAGTTAGCCTCAATCAGAGCCGCAATGAATAACGCTGCAAATAGTGTTTCCTTAATTCAAAACGCGCTTGGAGGGATGGAAACTAGCCAGAATGTTTTGCAACGCATGCGTGAACTAGCCATACAGTCAAATAATAACGTTTATACATTTTCTGATAGAAAAAACGCCCAAGAAGAGATCGACAACCTACTGAGAGAATTGAGACGGTTATCAGAAAATACAAATTTTAATAATGTGCATTTGTTAGACGGGTCTTTTAATGCATCTATGAGAGTTGGTGCTTCAAACAACGAAGTTATGGATGTAAAAATCGGCAGTATTGGTATAAATAAAAACATAGAAGGCAGAGCTTATGCCAGCGGTTCATCTCAACAAATTCTGAGCCCATATGAAATCGGAGTTGGATCGTCAAAATTTGATATTCCCAATTATTCCTCCATGCAGGGTCCGTCAACGCCGATATACTTGGACCAATCTAATGGGGTTGGAACTTCACAGTTCAATTACCAAACCACCTCTAGCGCTAGCGGTTCATCAGCTTATAAAATCATTAACTCCTCTGATGCATTTGGCTCATCCAATCAAAATTATGAGGCCATAACTTCTGCTGCTGGCTCAGATTTAGTCAATTATTCAGTCAATAATTCTGCAGTTGGCACATCATTATTCCAAACCCCAGCTTCAAGTAATGGCAGTGGAATTTCAATTTTAAATTTAAGCAGCAGTGAGACTGCCCAGGGCTCTTCAAATTTTGATACCCCAACGTCAAGTACGGCAACGGGTAGTAGCAATTTAGACTATCTTTCGAATACCACAGGGAGTGGTACATCCGAATTTAACACAGTGCAATCTAGCCAGGGCACAGGCACCTCCAACCTAGCAATTTTAGCAAACAACACTGCAACTGCTCTAAACGGAAGTGACAGCAGTGTCAGTAGCACAGCAAGTGGAACATCAATTCGTGATATTTTACTCACAAATATAGCAACAGGCACATCCAACTTTGACCAGCTTGCTCTTTCTGAAGGTACAGGAACCTCATCACCGGCCGGTATATTAAGCTCTGCGGACGCAACTGTAAGCTCTGGAGGAGCGTCAACGCTGGTAGATATTACTTTTGAAAACCATGATTTTAGTCAAGGAGTTGGTTCTAGTAGCGCTGGCATTAGTGGCGCAGTTGTTAATATACCTGGGTGGGAGGTTCACCTGAAGCAGGTCACTCTTGATCCCCAGTCTAGCTCTGTTAACAAAACAATCGGTGGATTTTCAACTCCAACTGATACCAGCCAGCCAACTAACAGTCCAGGTGATGGCGCAGTTGTTCAACCATGGAATGGAAACCCAGTTCGTTTCAACTACACAATAGCTAACAATTCAGTGACGCTGGGCACCAATGACATCAAAACAACTGCTTACGGCCAAGTCCATGGGCCATATATTATCTCAGCTGATCCATTATCACTGAGAGCTGGCGACTCAATTTCATTTGATTGGCAGGCGATTGGCAGCGGAGATGCCGCAGATGTCTATGCCTACCTGCTTGACGTAAATGACGGCTCTACTGTTGAGTTGTTGAATTATACCCACAATACCGTCGGCGCCACACCTACCTTTAATGTAAATCAGCAACTTTCCGAAGATGGAAATTTCAAGTTTGTTTTCATATCCGGTTCATATGACAAGACTGGCGGCCAACAACTCGGGTCAAACCTAACGATCAGCAACATAGCAATTAACCAATTGGACCCATCCCAATCACAAATGACTGCCGCAGAGACAACACTCCAAGCTTATGAAGCCAATAATGTTACAATTAGCAGGCAACGCCTTGGTGAACTTGATCGTATATTTGGCGAAGATCCAGGCACAGGAGTTTTCAGCATTCGTCAAGTTGGAGGTGACCACAATAAATTCACAATCGACAATCAGGGCAATATTAGCTCTACTCAAACATTATTGAGACAAACACAAGAAAGCTACGAATTTGAGGTTTTATATCAAAACTCAACTGGCGGCAGCCATATTGAAAAAATAACATTAAATCTTTTAAATTCAGCAAGAGCTTCATCAAATATATCTGCTCAAGAGGGAAACCAGGTGAAAATCCAGCGTTCTGCGCTCACGTTGCTGGATAGCTTCTCGCAGGATGATAATTTCAGAGGCAATTTCCGAATTATACCGTCAGGAAATGATTACAACAAATTTCAGATAAGCGCCAACGGCGACATTACATCAATCGGAAGTCTTGAATTCAACAACCAAAATTACTACCAGTTCGAGGTGGCCTACACATCTTCAAGCGGACAACAATTAACAAATGAAATTTCACTACATATAACTGACACACTAAGTGCGACAACTTACTTGACTGCTGAAGAGACCGAAAGTCTGACCATTAATGCTGCTACGCTATCGAGCATAAACCATTATGCATCTCTCTCATCTGGCGGCAGTTATTCAATTGGTGGCTCTGATGCAGATAAATTTGATATTGATCTCTCCGGTAATGTTACTTCAAATACGGAACTCTTACTGGCGGAAAAAGCTAACTACTCATTCAATGTTTATTATGATGTTGGGGGAAGCCGCTTTACAGAAAAAGTTACTTTAAATTTAACTGAGGCCTTGCAGGCTTCCACTTCACTTTATGTTAACGAGTCAAACCAAGCTATAATAAACCGTGAAGCGCTTAAAAAACTCAACTCCTATGCGGCGGCAGATAATTATTTGGGACAATATAGACTGGGTTCAAACATTAATGACCCCAGTGATTACTCAGAGTTTTCTATCGCAAGTGATGGGACCATCACATCAAATGCTGCGGTCACTTTTGCAATAGAAAATAGATATGATTTTGATGTTATTTATACAGACAGCAACGGTATCGAATTCCAAGATAGCGTTGTATTAAATATCAATGACCCTACCTTACCGAAGGTTTCACTAACTGCTGAGGAAACTTCAGCGCTGTTAATTTCTGCAGCAAATTTTGCAAATTCAGCTCAGTTTTCCAGTACATACCCAAATGGTTCATTCCAACTATCCGGGACAGATGCAGCTAAGTTTGCAATCGACACAAACGGCAACGTAACTTCAAACCAAAGCTTAGCTCTGAGCAATAATGGAATTTACAATCCGGGTGAGGAATATAATTTCGACATCATTTATACCAGCGGCCAGAACACACAAACCGAGTCTGTTCAACTCCTGATAACAGAAGCTCTTCAAGCCACTTCCACACTAACCGCTAACGAAGCAAACAGCATCACCCTTGAAGCCGAACAAATGTCAAAAATTAATGCCTTTGCTCGGCGCGACCGTTTTAATGGTGTGTTTGCAATAAGCGCTACAGGAGTAGATTACAACCTTTTTTCGGTTGACCAGAATGGAACCATTACTTCGAATGGGCCACTCGACTTCACAACCAAGCCAACCTACAGCTTTGATCTAAATTACACGTCTTCGGATAACACTGTTTTCACAGAAACAGTGAACCTAAACCTTCTCGACACCTTAACATCTAATGCAGAGATAACATCAGAAGAGACCCTCTCGCTAAACATTCCGGCCAGCACTTTCTCCAGCACAGCAACATATGCTGGGCTTAATACAGGAGGCACTTACAGCATAACGGGGACAGACGCGAATTATTTTTCTGTGGATGGAAATGGCGCAGTAACCTCTACGCAAAGTCTTTTGCAAATCAACAAGTCATCATTTGATTTCAATCTTGTCTATTCTGCATCTGGCGGGCGGCAACACACCGAATATGTAAATGTGGCAATAACAGAAGCGCTTCAGGGCACTTCAGACATGATTGCCGATGAGTCTGGACAGGTTAAGATATTTATAGACAGCCTAGTAAATTTGTCAGGATTTGCATCACGCGACGGCTCTCAAGGGAGCTATGCTATTTCTCAAATTGGGCCAGATTATTCAAAATTCTATATAAACAGCGACGGCAATATAATGTCAGTTGGCGCCCTAGATTTTAGTTCCCAAGCCACATACAGCTTTGATTTAATCTACACCGCGTCTGATGGCAGAAGATACACTGAAACAGTCAATCTATCTCTAAATGACACGTTAAACTCAACTGCCAACCTAACTGCCGTTGAGTCGCAATCATTAAATATTTCAGCCGCAACGCTCGCCAGTACGTCAACATATGCTGGATTGAACTCTGGCGGTAGTTACAGCTTAACTGGCAACGACGCCAGTAAATTTTCAATCGATAGCAGTGGCAACATCACATCAACACAAACATTACTGACATCTGAAAAATCACAATATCAATTTAATGTTATCTATAATGCTGGCATTGGAAAGCAACATATTGAAAATGTCACGCTGGACTTAATTGAAACTTTAAGCGGCAGTTCAACAATTACAGCTGTTGAATCAAACCAAATTAATATTGCAAATAGCGTGACAGAAAAAATTCACAGATTTGCAGAAAGAGATGGATTTAGCGGATCCTTCCGCATCAACAACTCAGGTAATGATTATGATAAGTTTACTGTTCTCAGCGACGGTACGATCCGATCCAACGGCTCTCTCGATTATTCAACTCAACAAAGTTACAGCTTTGACCTTATTTATACGGCTTCTGATAACAGACAGTTTGTTGAAACAATTACATTAAACTTAGCTGATACTTTGCTATCAATTGCACAGTTACAGGCTGAAGAAGCACAATTGATTACAATTGCAGCGGCTACATTAACAAGCACGGCAACCTATGCCGCGAACAATATGGGGGGAACCTACCGTCTGACAGGTGCGGATGCTGCTAAATTCCAAATTGATGCAAACGGCAACATAACTTCAACTCAAACACTCAGATCCTCTGTGCAAAATAGCTATAACTTCAATGTTGTTTATGACGTATCGGGTGGGCAAACCCATACTGAAACAATCAACTTTTCTTTAACCGAAGCACTACAATCTCAAGCTAACCTTTCTGCAGAGGAAGCTGATCAGGTTGTGATATCGGCTAATTCACTTCAGGCTATTCAAAATTTTGCAACACAAGATAGTTTTGGCGGTAATTTCAGAATTTCCAACAGTGGCGTTGACCATAGCTTGTTCACAATAAATCAGTTTGGTGACATTACCTCATTGGTTCCGCTGCGCTTTACAACCAAATCATCATATAATTTTGATGTCATTTACGACGCTGCAGATGGCCGACAGTTTGTTTCTGCCGTGACACTCAATTTAGCTGAGTCTTTATCTGCGAGTTCAAGCCTACAATCGGAGGAAACCGAAAACTTAACCATAAGCTCAAGCACTCTGCAAAGCACGGCAGCCTATGCTAACCGCAACCCTGGAGGAAATTACAGCATTACTGGTTTGGACGGCGCTAGTTTTAACATTGATGCAAATGGCAATGTAACTTCAAAAAAAGGGCTATATCTCGACACACAAGAGAACTACCAATTCACAGTGAAGTATCTTGCTCCATCCGGCTCTGTGCACAATGAGCTCATTTCTCTTGGTCTGGATAGAGCAAAACAGGGTGTGTCTTCTCTCTCCGCTATAGAAGCGAAAAGGGTTACTTTACCTGCCAGCAGTATGTCAATCATTCACAGTATTGCGGCTGCAGATAAATTCGAAGGACAGTTTAAGATATCGCCAACAGGGAGCGACTATAACTTATTTGCCATTTCAACAGACGGCTCAATTTCATCCAAGGGAAGCCTTGATTACTCTATCCAAGATAGTTACAGCTTTGACGTGATTTACACGTCAAAAAATGGAGCAAAATTTACCGATACCGTTAACCTAAGCGTGAATGATACCTTAACCTCTGCCGCTACCCTAAATGTTGAAGAGTCAGATCAAGTGGATCTACTTGCAAACCTATTCACTAGCACTCAATCATTTGCAGGGTTAGATGGTTTTGGCGGTACATTCCATATTACTGGTAAGGACGCAAAAAACTTCAATATAGATACATCAGGAAACGTTTCTTCAATTGTTCCATTACGCGAGGCAACGCACAAAACACAAAAATTCGATATCGTATATACTGCTAGTGACAACCGGCAGCATATTGAGTCTGTTACATTAACAATCGATCGTTTTCTGCAAGCTAGCAGCACCCTAGAGGCAAATGAGGGTCGAACCGTATCAGTCAATGCGCAAAGCCTCTCTCACCTTGATGACTTTGCAAGTGATGACAGCTACGAGGGTACATTCCAGCTGGGCACAAGAGGCTCGGATCATAATCTTTTTTCGATTAGCAAGAACGGCGTATTAAGGTCTAAATCTGGGCTAGATTACGACCACCAAAATCAATTTTCATTTGATATAATATATAATTCAACTGACGGTGCTGAGTTTACCAATACTGTAGATCTTTCCATCAAAGACACGCTGACGGGAACATCTTCCATAAGTGTTGAGGAATCTACACAAGTAGCCATAGACCACCTTAATTTTACAAGTCTTATTGCCTATGCTGCAAAAGATGGTAATGCCGGAACATTCTCTATTGACCCAAAAAGCCAACATGGCAATTTATTTACAGTTAGTAGCGATGGAAGTCTCCTTGCAAACACTGAACTAAGCCTCGCAAAAACGCCGATCTTAAATTTGGCCGTCAAGTATAATGCTGTATCGATTCCAGATTTCACTGAAAATATAACTATTAATTTAACACCAACGACTTATGACACAACGCGGTCAACTCTCTCGGTGGCGGAAGCTAGTGAAGTCATTATTGTTCCAAATTTAAACCCATATCTCAAAGCATATGCTGAAGCAGACCAATATGCTGGTGAATTTCAGTTAAGCAATCTACCTGGGAGCAATAACAGCGATTTTTATCAATTCTCCATTGATGAGACAGGTAAAATCACTAGTAACGGCCCCGTGGATTTTGAAAATGGAAAATTAGAATATGCGTTCCGGGTAATTTATCGCCACTCGACAAGTGGCAATAGTTTTACCGACTACTTGTACCTAACAGTTAATGATGACTTACGTGACAACAATAATTTAGCTTTGGAAGATTTAGATCTTTCATCTGGGGACAATGCGGTTGAAGCTGTGACACTTCTTGATAGGGCGATAGCCCGTGTTACGGTTGAGCAATCCAACCTTGGCGCATTGCAAAATCGATTGACTTATAAAATTGACAGCCTCAGCACAAATGAGTTGGTAACCGAAACCTCAAAAGGCCGAATTATCGACGCTAATTTTGCATTAGAAAGCAGTAAATTGGCACAATCAAGAATTTTAGAAAGTGCCACAACTGCTATGCTTTCTCACGCAAACCTAGCATCACTAAATGTTTTGATGTTGGTTAGATAACCCCAAAATTGTAAAAAATTAAAAGCAAGCTTTGGCTTGTTTATATAGTCGAGTTCAAAATTTCTGAATTCGAGTTTTGTACAGTAGAACTTTTCCCTATACTCCAAAAAAAATGGGCGCCGCAGCGCCCACTTAGAGGTTTGGTTTATGTTCGCATTCTTTACTGGAGTAGCGCCAGCACTGATTGCTTAGACTGATTTGCTTGAGCCAACATTGAAGTTGCTGCCTGGTTCAAGATTTGTTGCTTAGACAACTCACTTGTCTCCCGGGCAAAGTCGGCATCCACGATACGACCACGAGCAGTTTCCGTTAACATTGAAGCCATCGAGAGGTTATCAATGTTGTGTTGCAGTCTATTTTGGATCGCACCAAGTTTCGCTTGTGAAGACGAAATTTGGTTTAGAGCCGTATCCAAAATTGTAACCGCGGTAGCTGCACCATTTTGAGTGGCCAAGTTGACATCCTTAAGGGTATCACCATCATCGCCTACAAAGTTTGTTACACTAAGAGTAACGATCTCTTTAAAGCTGTCATTGCCTTTTGTGTAATTAACTTCAAAATTGTAGGTGTTGTTTTTACCAGCGTCTGTTGGCTTTTCAAAATCGACGCCAGCTTTTGATGTTACGTTACCATCAGTGCCGATGGTAAATAAGTCTTTATCTGCACCGGTTAAGCTGAATGTTCCTCCAGTATTAGCCGCAACATATGTGCCTATTTCAGAGCTTAATGCAGCCAACTTGACTTCAACTGAATTTGCCTCAACAACTGCCAAAGCTGTCTCTGCACGAGCTGATGGACCATTGGTGCTGTCAGAAGTTCCTACACTAACAGAATTTGAGGAGTCAACGCCCGCAACTCCAACAGCAGAAGTGGTGCCACCAGCATTTGCTAATGTCGTTGCAATATTAGCAATTGATGCAGTGTCGCTTGAAACAGCAGAGGTAGTTGCAGACGGATTAGTCACTGTTATACCTACGGTTTCAGTATGATAGGTAGTCGTACCATCCCATACTTCAATAACAAAATCGTTTGCGTCCACCGCCGAAGAATTGATGACAAAGGACGTGCCTGAGATGCTTGTAATGTTGCCGTTTATGTTATTTACAGCACTACTTAACTTGTATGCAACGGTACCACTATCCGCAGTAATACGTGCAGCAGCGTCAATGAGTGACTGGGTCACAAAATCTGTACTTGTGAGGTCAAAAGTGAGATTTTTACCCGCTGCTAAGTCGATAGCCAAAGCTGTAGTAGCTGCTGTATGTGTACGGTCTACCGCGGCCTGAACGGCGGTATCAGTTACGGCAAAAGTTGAACCGGTGGAAATTGTACCGGCAATGATTGTCTCTGTATGCAGGATTACATCACTTGCGTCACGAACCTGAATTTCAATTTTATCGTTGATCGCGACCGAGCCATCTACGTTAATGGATGTCACACCAGAACCTAGCTCGCCAGTCACGCCGCCATTAAGAGTACCATCTGCGCTGGTGACATTCAGGTTACCCCCGGCGCCTGCTCGCGCCAACGCCTTCAAGAATTCGTTACTGACACTTGTACTGGAGCTGCTTAGATCTATAGAACCATCGGCTCCA
>DDCR01000164.1 GCA_002335115.1 Oceanospirillaceae bacterium UBA2001 | reverse complement strand
GAGGCTGCGGGTCTAGCACCTGCAGGTGGCATTCATCTAAGACGTGCTGCGGGTGCATATATCTGTGGTGAGGAGTCAGCCATGATTGAGTCCTTAGAAGGTAAGCCTGGCATGCCTCGTCATCGGCCACCTTTTGTGGCTCAGGTCGGCTTGTTTAACCGACCCACCCTTGTAAATAATATTGAAACGGTTTTCTGGATTCGCACCTTGGTCGATAAGGGTGCAGAGTGGTTCTCAAGCCAAGGCCGTAACGGTTCTCAGGGGTTGCGCAGCTTTTCTGTGTCTGGCAGGGTTAAAAACCCAGGAGTTAAGTTAGCCCCCGCAGGTATTACCATGCAGGAACTAATGGAAGAATATTGTGGGGGTATGGCGGATGGTCACACCTTTAAAGGCTATCTTCCAGGGGGTGCCTCAGGAGGCATATTGCCTGCAGGTATGGCGGATATTCCACTCGATTTTGGTACGCTGAATAAATATGGTTGCTTTATTGGGTCTGCTGCAGTGGTGGTTTTATCAGACCATGACAATATGCGCGATGTGGTAGTGAACTTACTCAAGTTCTTTGAAGACGAGAGCTGCGGTCAATGTACGCCGTGTCGAGTGGGTACAGAAAAAATGGTTAAATTACTTCAGCGTCCAGATTGGGATCAAGCCTTAATGGCCGAACTGACCCAGGCCATGTGCGATGCCTCCATTTGTGGATTAGGCCAAGCGGCATCTAACCCCATCAGTACCGTATTTAAATATTTTGACGCTAATTTGATCGCTACTGATCTGGCTGCCAGTGCAAAACCAGTAGCCATTGCGGGAGACACAAAATGAGTCAAGATATTATTAGTTTCACCCTCGACGGTGAAAGCGTGACCGCCAAAAAAGGCGAGACCATTTGGCAAGTCGCTCAGCGTTATGGTGAAACCATTCCTCACCTTTGCTACAAGCCAGAACCGGGCTACCGAGCAGACGGCAACTGTCGTGCTTGCATGGTCGAAATTGAAGGGGAACGAGTGCTCGCTGCTTCTTGCTTGCGCTCACCCAGTGAAGGTATGGTTATCACCAGCGCCAATTCTGAGCGGGCACAATCGTCACGTAAAATGGTGATGGAGCTTTTAGCCACAGATCAGCCGGATCGTGAAGAATCACCTGATAAAAGCTCTCACTTTTGGGCCATGGCTGATCTCTTAGCAGTTGATGCGAGTCAAGCTCGCTTTGATGAAACCGAAAAACCGTGTGCTGACAACAGCAGTAAAGCCATGCGTGTGAATTTACAATCATGCATTAACTGTAACTTGTGTGTGCGGGCTTGCCGTGAAGTTCAGGTCAACGATGTGATTGGTATGGCTCATCGTGGCGCTGAATCTAAAATTGTATTTGATTTTGATGATCCTATGGGTGATTCCACCTGTGTTAACTGTGGCGAATGTGTACAAGCTTGTCCTACTGGGGCCTTGATGCCATCTACAGTGACCAGTGAAGATGGCAAGGGTAACAGTGCAGATTACGACCGTAAGGTAGACAGTGTATGTCAGTATTGTGGTGTAGGCTGTCAGTTAACCTATCACGTAAAGGACGAGCGTATTGTGTATGTTGATGGTCGAGACGGCCCAGCTAACCAGAATCGTTTGTGTGTAAAGGGTCGTTTTGGTTCTGACTATATTCACCATGGCGACCGCATCACTAAACCATTGATTCGTCTTCAAGGTGCGCGCAAAGGTATTCATAATGACTTTGATCCAGCCAAACCGCTAACGCACTTTCGTGAAGCCAGCTGGGAAGAGGCTCTGGACTTTGCCGCTAATGGCTTCGTTAAAATTCGTGATACTCAAGGTAAAAAAGCCCTTGCAGGTTTTGGCAGTGCTAAAGGTTCTAACGAAGAAGCGTACTTGTTTCAAAAGTTGGTACGTACCGGTTTTGGTAGCAACAACGTAGACCACTGTACTCGTTTATGTCACGCCTCCTCGGTAATGGCATTGTTGGAAGGTTTGGGATCTGGTGCAGTATCAGCCTCCTTCATGCAGGCGAAGCACGCAGACGTGGTGGTGATTACCGGTGCTAACCCAACCAACAACCACCCTGTTGCTGCAACTTTCTTTAAGCAAGCTGCAAAAAATGGCACCAAGATTATTGTTTTAGACCCACGCGGTTTGGCAATGAAGAAATACGCCAGCCACATGATCCAGTGTCAACCAGCAAGCGACGTAAGCTTCTGGAATGCTATTATGAACGTTATCGTTACAGAAGAACTGTACAACCAAAAGTACATCGACGCTATGACGACTGGTTTTGACGCCGTTAAAGCGCACGTTAAGCACTACACACCCGAAGCAATGGCACCCATTTGTGGTATCGACGCAGGCCTCATTCGTGAAGTGGCACGTTTATACGCGACAGCTAACAACGCCATGATCTTCTGGGGCATGGGCGTATCCCAGCACGTGCATGGCACTGACAACTGCCGCGCTATGATCTCTGTGGCGTTAATGACAGGCCAAATTGGCCGTGAAGGTTCTGGTTTGCATCCACTTCGGGGTCAAAATAATGTTCAGGGCGCATCGGATGCGGGCCTTATTCCGATGATGTACCCAGATTATAAGGGCGTCAACGTAGCCAGCGTTAAAGCCATGTTTGAGGACCTATGGGGCACTGAGCTTTCTGATGAGCCAGGCTTAACTGTCGTAGAAACCATGGACGCTGTTCATGATGGTTCTGTCACTGGTATGTATGTGGAAGGGGAAAACCCGGCCATGTCTGATCCAGATTTACACCACGCCCGTGGCGCCTTGGCTAAACTTCAGCACTTAGTGGTACAAGACTTGTATGTCACAGAAACAGCGATGTATGCAGATGTCGTCTTACCCGCTTCGGCATGGCCAGAAAAGGACGGTACGGCATCTAACACTAACCGTACAGTGCAAATGGGTCGCCAAGCGGTGAACCCACCTGGTGACGCACGTCAGGATTGGTGGATTATTCAAGAATTGGCCAACCGTATGGGCCTAAATTGGACTTACACTCATCCCAAAGATGTATTTGCCGAAATGAAGCAAGCGATGCCAAGTTTGAATAACTTGACGTGGGAACGACTAGAAAGGGAACATTCAGTAACATACCCTTGTCCTGCTGAAGATCATCCGGGTAACGATATCGTGTTTATCGATAGCTTCCCCATTGAAGGTGGGCGCGGCAAGTTTGTTGCTGCAGATATCGTAGATCCTGATGAGCGTCCTGATGACGAATATCCAGTCATCCTTACGACTGGCCGACAGCTAGAACATTGGCATACAGGTTCGATGACTCGCAGAGCCCCTGTACTAGATGCCCTTGAGCCTGAAGCAGTGGCGACCTTAAGTCGTGAAGAACTGTCTAAGATTGGGGCGAAAGCAGGGGATATGATTCGTGTTTCTACCCGTCGTGGCAGCATTGAACTTTTGGCCCGTGAGGATGCTGATGTCCCAGCTGGGGTGATCTACATTCCATTCTGCTTCTCTGAAGCGGCGGTAAATATGCTTACCAACGCAGCACTTGATCCAGTGGGTAAAATTCCAGAGTTCAAATTCTGTGCCTCACGCATTGAACGCGTTAACTAATCAATGCATTGTAAGTGACAGACGGTAAAATAAGGCAAGACAAGTGAAGCCACAATAGGTTATTGAGTGGTCACTTGGCTCAGGCCATCTTAAAAGACCAGCTAAATGCTGGTCTTTTACTTTTTATGGGCTGGAGATTGTGAATGATTCCCCTTGTTTAGAAACTGCCTGCTAACTTGGACATTATTTTCCCGCCTGAGCCATGACATTGTTTAGTGTTTAATACTTAAAATATGTTAAAAAGGTAAGCATAAAAGGGCAAGATTAATTAGTCGATCGTGAAATGACTGATGCCGATGACAGCTGCACTTATGTTTTAAGGAATACGCTATTATGAAAACTAAAACTTTAGATTTAGATTTTGTTCGCCGTCAGTTTCCAGCCTTTAGTGAGCCGAGTTTAAAAGGGACAGCTTTTTTTGAAAACGCAGGTGGCTCCTACATGTGCTGCCAGGTGATGGATCAGTTAGACCGCTATCTGCGGCAAACTAAAGTGCAGCCATTTCATCCATACCCTCAGGCCCAAGAGGCTGGGGCACACATGCAAAGTGCTTATGGAAAATTTTCAGGTTGGTTAAATGTGGGCTCAGAAGAAATCTACTTTGGTCCCTCCACGAGTCAAAACACCTATGTATTAGCTCAGGCCATGTTAGGTTGGCTCAAAGAGGGTGATGAAATTATTGTCACTAATCAAGATCACGAAGCAAACTCTGGCGTTTTTAGAAGGCTTGCACAGCAGGGTATTGTAGTTAAAGAGTGGGGTGTTGATGCAAACAGTGGCAGTTTAAATGTGGACCATCTGCCTGCTTTGTTTAATAAACACACTAAACTCCTTGTCTTCCCCCATTGTTCTAATATTCTCGGTGAGATTAACCCAGTGGCCCATATTGCTGATTTAGCGCGAGACAAGGGTATTAAAACGCTTGTTGATGGGGTCTCTTATGCGGGGCACGGTTTGCCTGACGTAGACGCTTTAGGCGTCGATATTTACCTATTTTCGCTCTACAAAGTCTATGGTACCCATCAAGGGGTCATGGTTGTGCGCCAGCAAATGGATGCATGTTTGAGTAACCAAGGGCATTATTTTAATGACCATTTGCGTGCAAAGCGCTTAACTCCCGCAGGTCCAGATCATGCACAAATTGCAGCAGCAGCAGGCGTTTGTGATTATCTAACGACCCTTTACCAGCATCACGTGGGCTCCAGTAAGGCCCGTGACCAAAACAAAAACAAAGTGGTTCACGACTTATTGAGACAAGCCGAGATCGATGTACTAGAACCTCTATTGGAATTTTTTAATGAGCATCAGAAAATCACGCTCATTGGCCCCAAGCATGCGGTCAACAGAGCACCCACAGTGTCAGTTTTGGTTAAAGGTCACAAAGCGTTTGATCTAGCCAACGCATTAGGTCAAAAGGGACTCATGTGTGGCGCTGGGCATTTTTACTCAAAGCGGCTTTTAGAGGCCATGGGCATTGATGCTGAAGAGGGTGTTTTACGATTTTCTTTGGTGCACTATACCAGTGCCCAAGACGTTACTAAACTCACGCAAACACTTAAGGCGCTTATTGCATAAAAATCAGTAGCTGCGTTAGGAAGGTTTATCGTGCTGGTGATCTAGTTCTTAACTGCAGATTGGTGCACAATAACTTATTGTCTAGCTTTCATGTTCATTACTATGCCAATTTGGGTCGATGCAGATGCCTGCCCCGGTGTCATTAAAGAAATTTTGTTTCGTGCGGCTGAGCGCGCACAAATTGCCACCACCTTGGTAGCCAACCAATACATTAAAACACCGCCATCTAAGGTCATTAGTAGTATCCAGGTAGGTCAAGGATTTGATGTGGCTGATAATGAAATTGTGCTGCGAGTCACGGCAGGAGATTTGGTGATTACGGGTGATATTCCTTTGGCTGCAGAAGTGGTTGAAAAAGGTGCACAAGCGCTGAGTCCAAGGGGCGAATCTTATACCAAAGAAACCATTCGACAGCGTTTAAATATGCGGGACTTTATGGAAACCCTGCGTAACAGTGGTGTTCAAACTGGAGGTCCAGCTACCTTAAATCATACGGATCGCCAGACCTTTGCGAATAAATTAGATCGCTGGATTGCCAAACAGGATAAACAAAAAAAGGCAGGCCCATGAAACAAGCGGACCTTTCAAGTTACCTTGTGCACCCCAACCCAGATAATGGCGCGCTCACCAGTCAAGTCACAGGGCGTGATCATACGGGTGCAGATGTTGATGTGGACGTCGTCACTGAACGGGGTTTGACGGTGTATTTAAATAAACAAGAAATTGTGACTCTGATGACCCTAGGGGACCACCCTCAATACCTTGCGGTGGGTTTTCTGTTGAACCAAAATATGCTCCAAGCCGATGATGTGATTACCGGTATAGACTATGACGAAGAGCTAGAAGTTGCCATAGTGCGCACTCAGCGTGAAACTGATTACGAAGATAAAATGAAGAAAAAAGTACGCACGTCTGGCTGCGCTCAAGGCACCGTATTTGGTGACATTATGGAGAAGTTCGATACCATTGATCTGTCTCAAGACGCCACATTAAAGACCAGTTGGCTCTATCAACTAGCGCGCCAAATTAATACTACGCCAAGTATTTATCAAAAAGCGGGAGCCATCCACGGCTGTGTTTTATGTCATAAAGCGCAGCCTTTGGTCTATATGGAAGATGTGGGGCGCCATAATGCCATCGATAAAATTGCGGGCTATATGCACATGCACAAGATTCAGCCCCATGATAAATGCTTCTACACCACAGGCCGTTTAACCTCTGAAATGGTGATCAAAACTGTGCAAATGCAGATTCCTATTCTTATTTCACGCTCGGGCTTTACTGCTTGGGGTGTTGATTTGGCTCAAAAAGCAGGACTAACGCTGATTGGCAGGGCTAAAGGGCGTAAGTTTTTAGTGTTAGCCGGTTTTGAACGAGTGCACTATGATGTTGATGTAGATCAGATTGCCGATGAACCTAAACACGCAGGCCGTAAAAATGGCGATTAAAGCCAACCAATTGGTGGGAGTAATACTTGCGGGGGGACTTTCTAGACGCATGGGTGGTGGTGATAAATCCATGTTAGCCCTAGGCGGCCAATCCATTCTCAATTATGTGGTTGACTTAGCACAAGCCCAAGTTGAAACCTTGATCCTTAACGCTAATGGTGACGCAGAGCGTTTTGCCTCTTTTGCACTGCCTGTTCAGGCTGATATAGTGCCCGATTTTGCGGGTCCTTTAGCTGGTGTGGTATCGGCTATGGCATGGACAAAACAAAATAGAACGAATGCCACGCACATCATTACTATGGCTGCAGACACGCCTTTTTTTCCAGCAGACTATGTAGCTCGAATGCTCAAGCAAATGCAGGAAAAACGGCAACGTTTGGCGTGTGCTAGCTATCAGGGTCGAACTCAGCCCGTGTTTGGCTTATGGCCAGTGGACTTATTTGAAGACTTATATCGAGCCATTGTAGAGGACGACATGCGCAAGGTGGATCGTTTTACTGCCCCTTATGGGGTCGCAGATGTCGCCTTTGATGAGTTGTTAGAAAACCCATTTTTTAATGTCAATCGGCCCGAGGACTTGATCCTTGCAGAGCAGTTGATCAGTCAATAACCAGCGCAATATTGGCCTTGGTCATAGGGCCCTAAACTCAAAATTAAGCATCACCCATGCCAAAACTGGTAAAGGGAATAAAGTCCACAAGTGAGCCAGCGGGTATGTTGCCACTCGCTTCGTCCACTTCTACCAGACCATCAGCACGGGTCATAGAGGTTAAAATACCTGACCCATGGGATGCGCTGCGTTGCAACACATAGTCACCATTAGGCTGTTGTTCTTGAAAGACTCTCAGCCATTCTCTTCGACCGACCTTCTTATTAACATCAAAACCTAGTTTTTGCGGGTATGACTTAGGACGATGCCAACCACCCCCACTTAATGCCCGAATTAAGGGTTGCCCAAACATTAAGGTACATACGTTAGCCGCCACAGGATTGCCAGGTAAACCAAGGAACAAGGCTGGGCCGAGTTGACCAAAGGCCAGAGGCCTGCCTGGTTTAATAGCTAAGCGCCAAGCATGAACTTCGCCCAGGTCTTTTAATACGTTGGCTATGTGATCGTGGCTGCCCGTTGAAGCACCACCAGAAGTAATGATGAGTTGGTGATCTTGGCTTGCACTATCCAACGCAGTGCGGATTGTAGAGAAATCGTCTGCCAAAATACCAAGGTCTGTAACCTCGCAGTGTAAACTGGTCAGTAAGGCTTTAAGCAGGTATCGGTTGACGTCATAGATACCGTCTTCGGGTAACTCTTGTCCTAGTTCATAGACTTCATTGCCAGTTGAAAAGAGTGCTACCCTAACCTTGTTATAAACCCTTAACTGGGCTTGGCCCACCGCGGCAGCAAGGCCAATATCTTGTGGCCGAATGAGCTGACCTTGGTTGATAATAACCTCTCCAGCCTTGACGTCTTCGCCCTGTGGACGCCAGTTAGAGTGGGCTTTGTAGTGGCTTGGAAAGGTGACAGAGTCGTTAGTAAGGTGCACATCCTCTTGCATAACCACTGTATTTGCGCCTTTGGGCATTTGTGCTCCCGTCAACACCCGCATACAGTAACCCTGTTTGAGGCTGAGTTTCTCACTTCCTCCTGCGTTGGCTTCCGTGGCCATGAGTGGCAGTGTGGCGTCTGGTTGCTGGATTAAATCGTTACAGTTAAAGGCATAACCATCCACAGCTGCATTATCAAACCTAGGGCTGTCATATGGGGTCGTTAAAGCTTCAGCTAAACGACGGTTCATGCATTGATCTAACGCCAATGTTTGGCTTTTGACTTGCGTGGACGCTAGTGCCTGCATACCCTGCCAAACGGTCTCAGCGGTCTGCAATTGTTGGGCTGGGCTGTAACAGTCATTAACCTCATGCACTGCTGGTGTGGTGACTAAGCCAGTGTGCTGCAAAACGAAGTCTGTGATTTGTTGTATATTGTTGAGGTCTAATTGCGGCAGATCACTGGGCAGATGGGGTTGATCTGTCACAAGCGCAACAATGTTAGGCATCTGATCAGCCAACAAGCCCTCCTTATTAAGATGGCGTATGATTTCCAATTTTGGGTGAGCGGCACCTTTATAACCCTCTACGATGACGATATCACAGGGCTCAAATAAGGGGAGTAACTGCTCTAGGTTTGGCGGGTCTTGTTCACGGTGTTCACGCATTAAGGCCCAGCGGTGCTGGGTGGCCAAAAGAGTTTGTTTAGCACCTGCGGCACGGTGACGGTAACTATCACGCCCTGGTTCATCAATATCCACATTATGGTGGGCATGCTTGACAGACGACACCTTATAGCCCATGGATGTAAGTTGGCTAATAAGCCTTTCCACTAGGGTCGTCTTGCCGTTATTTTTCCACCCAACAACACCAAAAACTTTCATGCCGTGATTCCATTATATACTGCACAAATATGCCCCAATTGTACTGCATTTTTATACCTGTGTGGTTTGGGTTGATACATCAGTGTGTTATTAATTCAGTGCTTTATCTTGGGGCTTCAATTTGGGTCGCAATTGAATAAGAGCCCAAGGCTAGCTTTTAGCACAATAGCACACATAATACAGATTCATATCGCTTTGCAGCGAATACCATCGGGTCATACTATGAAAAAATATTCAGGCTTTAGTCTTTTCAAGCACTCCCTTAGCCATCATGAAAACTGGCAAGCAGTTTGGCGCAGTCCACAGCCTAAAAAACAATACGATGTCATCATTGTTGGTGGCGGTGGACATGGTCTGGCGACGGCCTATTACTTAGCTAAAGTGCATGGTATTACCAATGTGGCCGTGTTAGAAAAAGGCTACCTAGGCGGTGGTAACACCGCGCGAAATACCACTATTGTTCGCTCCAACTACTTATGGGATGAAGCCTCTAAATTATATGACCATTCTTTAGATCTTTGGAAAGACCTAAGCCAAGACTTAAACTACAACGTCATGTTTAGTCAGCGTGGCGTATTGAATTTGGGTCACAACTTGCAAGACATGCGTGATATTGAGCGGCGAGTGAATGCGAATCGGTTGAACGGTATCGATGGAGTGGTGCTTAATACCGCAGAAGTGAAAAAAATTGTGCCCGTCATCAATGATTCACAAGATATTCGGTACCCTATTTTAGGTGCCTCATGGCAAGCCACTGGCGGTGTTGCCCGACATGATGCAGTGGCATGGGGTTTTGCTCGTGGCGCCGATAGCTTTGGTGTGGATCTTATCCAACAATGTGAAGTCACTGATATCATTAAAGAAGAGGGCGCTGTGGTGGGTGTGCAGACCACGCAAGGTTTTATTGGTGCTAAAAAAGTAGCCTGTGTTACGGCGGGTAATTCCGGTGTCATGGCAGCGATGGCGGGTTTACGTTTGCCTATTGAATCGCGACCATTGCAAGCTTTGGTGTCAGAACCAGTTAAGCCCATTATTGACACCGTGATCATGTCCAACGCAGTGCATGCTTACGTCAGTCAGTCAGATAAGGGTGACCTAGTGATTGGTGCCGGTACTGACTCTTACAATGGCTATGGCCAGCGTGGCAGTTTTAATGTGATAGAACATACCTTATCGGCCATCTGTGAACTATTTCCCATGCTCAGCCGTGTGCGCATGAACCGAGCTTGGGGTGGAGTAGTCGATACCTGCCCCGATGCCTGCCCTATATTGTCTAAAACCAGCGTTAAAGGCTTGTACTTTAACTGTGGTTGGGGCACAGGTGGCTTTAAGGCCACACCGGGTTCTGGGCATGTGTTTGCTCACACCCTAGCGCACGATGAACCCCATCCTTTAGCTGCACCTTTTAGCTTGGATCGTTTTAATACGGGCCATTTAATCGACGAGCACGGCGCTGCTGGCGTTGCCCACTAACTTTTAGCATAAGGAGACCTACACATGCATCATATTTACTGCCCTTATTGCGAAGAAATGCGCGAAGAAGAAGAGTATTCCTATACGGGTGAAGCACACATCGAACGTCCAAAAGACCCAGCATCCATTGCTGATGAAGCTTGGGGAGATTATCTGTTCTTTCGGGCTAACCCGCGCGGTATTCACCATGAAATGTGGTACCACGCAGCGGGTTGTCGGCGTTACTTTAACGCCACCCGTGACACGCACAGCTATCAAATCCATGAGACCTATAAAATGGGTGAATTGCCCGCAGTAACGGCGCCAACCAAAGCTGCGCTAGTTGCAGATAAGGCAAAAGCTACGCCAGCCAAAGATAAAGCTAAACCCAAAACTAAAGC
>DDCR01000160.1 GCA_002335115.1 Oceanospirillaceae bacterium UBA2001 | reverse complement strand
TTACTCAGCACATTGGTGCTTACCACGTCAAAACTGACAAAGGTATGGTGACCTTCCTAGATACGCCTGGACACGCAGCGTTTACAGCGATGCGCGCCCGTGGTGCTAAGGCAACAGACATCGTGATCCTAGTGGTGGCAGCAGACGATGGGGTGATGCCTCAAACAGAAGAAGCCGTGCAGCATGCTAAAGCGGCAGGAGTGCCCCTGATTGTAGCCATTAATAAAATGGACAAAGAAGGTGCAGACCCTGATCGGGTAAAGACCGAATTATCCAGCCGTGAAGTAGTGCCTGAAGATTGGGGTGGTGAAACTCAGTTTATTCCAGTTTCAGCCAAGACAGGTGAGGGCATTGAAGCCTTGCTTGATGCGGTTTTACTGGAAGCTGAAGTGTTAGAACTCACGGCTGTGCCAGAAGCGCCAGCCAAGGGTGTTGTCGTGGAAGCCCGCCTTGATAAAGGCCGTGGTTCTGTGGCCACTATATTGATTCAAAATGGCACCTTGAAGAAAGGTGATATTGTGCTGGCAGGACAACAGTTTGGTCGGGTAAGGGCCATGTTGGATGAGAATGGTAAGCCAATTACGATTGCGGGTCCTTCTATCCCTGTGGAAATTCTAGGTTTGGGTGGTACTCCAGATTCGGGTGAAGATTTTGCAGTAGTGGCCGATGAAAAGAAAGCCCGCGAAGTGGCTTTATTCCGTCAAGGCAAATACCGTGATGTGAAACTCGCCCGTCAGCAAGCCTCTAAATTAGATGCTATGTTTGAAAATATGGGTAAAAACCAAGCCTCTGTTTTAAATGTTGTATTGAAGACAGACGTGCGTGGCTCTTTGGAAGCTTTAACCAGTTCCCTCATGGATATCGGAACAGAAGAAGTGAAGGTGCAAGTCGTCTCTAGTGGTGTGGGTGGTATCGCTGAGTCTGATGTTAACCTTGCTGTCGCATCCAATGCAGTGATCTTTGGTTTTAATGTGCGCGCCGACACACCTGCCAAGGCTTTGATTGAGAAAGAAGGCATTGATCTGCGTTACTACAGCGTTATTTACGACATTATTAACGATGTTAAAGCCGCTCTATCGGGCATGCTGGCACCCGAATTACGTGAATCTATCGTGGGTATAGCTGAAGTGCGTGAGGTGTTCCGTTCGCCTAAGTTAGGCCAAATTGCCGGCTGTATGGTGACTGAAGGCACTGTTCATCGTAGCAAGCCTATTCGTGTACTACGAGATAATGTGGTTATCTATCAAGGTGAGTTGGAGTCCTTGCGCCGTCACAAAGATGCAGTTACGGATGTTCGTAACGGTATTGAGTGTGGCATTGGAGTGAAGAGCTACAACGATGTGCGTGTGGGTGACCAGATCGAAGTCTTTGACACTGTTGAAATTGAGCGTAGCTTGTAAGGGCTGATCATGGCACAAGAATATAGCCGCACCCAGCGTGTGGCAGACCAAATTCAGCGAGAATTAGCAGCCTTAATCCAGCGAGAGGTGAAAGACCCTCGCGTGGGCATGGCCACAGTGAGTGCTGTTGAAGTATCCCGTGATCTTTCCCACGCTAAGGTGTTTGTGACAATCTTAAATGGTGGCGAAGACCAGCAAGGGATGACTGAGTCAGTGAAGGCCCTTAACAATGCCTCTGGATTTTTGCGTAGCCAACTCGGTCAACGCATGAAGTTACGCATTGTACCAACTTTGCGCTTTCATTTTGACGATAGCTTGTCTCGGGGTAATTATCTAAGCAACTTGATCGACCAGGCTCGGGCGTCAGATCCAGAGCAGGGCTCTAAGGTCGAATAAGTCCTAATGACACGTCAGCCCAAAGGTCGTTTAATCAACGGTATCCTTATTTTAGACAAGCCTACGGGCATGAGTTCAAATCATGCTCTGCAGCGGGTTAAACGCATGTTTGGGGCCCGTAAAGCGGGTCATACAGGTTCTTTAGACCCCTTAGCTACAGGGCTTTTGCCTATTTGTTTAGGTGAAGCCACCAAGTTTAGTCAGTTTCTATTGGATGCTGATAAGCGTTACCAAACGACTGCACAACTGGGTGTGCGCACTGATTCCAGTGATGCTGATGGTAAGGTGGTGGAAACTAAGCCCTGCGAGCATATTACTGTGACAGACGTTGAAGCCCAACTACCTCAATTTCGTGGTCTTATTAGTCAAGTCCCTTCCATGTTTTCTGCGCTTAAACACCAAGGCCAGCCCTTGTATAAGTTAGCCAGAGCAGGTAAAACGGTGGCCGTTAAGCCTCGGCAAGTAACCATTCATAACTTAGAACTGCTGAGCTTTAAGCATAGCCAAGTTCAAATGGACATCAGTTGCACTAAAGGCACTTATATACGCAGTATTGTGGAAGATTTGGGGCTGGCGCTGGATTGTGGTGCTCACGTGGCGCAATTAAGGCGCCTGCAGGCGGGCCCTTTTGTGGCTGAGCAGATGGTTACTTTAGAGGATTTACAAGGCATTATTGATGAGGCTACTCAGGGTCAAGTAGTCGAAGCAGGGCAGTGGCCCGATATCACGCCCGCCTTTCCAAGGCTAGATCAACTATTAATACCAGCAGATACTGCCGTTTTATCATTAAATGCTGTACAATTACCCGCCCATGAAATTGAGGCGTTGCAGCAAGGTAAGGTTATAGACCATGCCACTGAATACGCCCCCTTTGATGTGGTGCGAGTGTACAACTCGCTTGCGTCTGATGCGACTGCCTTTATTGGTTTAGCTGAAGTGCAACCCGAAGGTCGCTTAAAAGCTAAACGCTTAATGAGCACTTAGGCCTTCATGTGAGTTCCGCTGTAAATATGCACGGTGTGAACGTTAACTAACCCTTAGCTCTCAATCACGAGGCTAGTGGGCATATTAATTATTGGAGAATTACCATGGCATTAACTGCCGTTGAAAAAGCTGCTGTTGTAGCCGATTACCAAACTGCTGAAGGCGACACAGGTTCACCAGAAGTTCAGGTTGCCTTATTAACTTCGAATATTCTGGCACTGCAAAGTCACTTTAAAGAGCATCACCATGATCACCACTCCCGTCGTGGTTTGATCCGTATGGTGAACCAGCGTCGTAAGTTGTTAGACTACCTGAATCGTAAAGACGCTGTGCGTTATGCTACGCTTATTGGTCGTTTAGGCCTACGCCGCTAAAAATTGACTGTCAGGTGGCGTGCCTAATGTTATGCCCCTAAGACGGAGTAAAAGTTTACATTAGCTTGATACAAGCAGTGTCTTTTAGGCCTCTTTTGGTTTAACGCTAGTCATTTACTTTAATGATCAATTTAACATGCCTTGGCAACTTGTTCCCATGGCAGCATAGAGGCTAGGTGACCATGTGGTTACTTAGCCTTTGTGGTTTTGACTGCAAACAATAAGAGAGGGTCGGCCCGTACTCTTATTCGCTTGGTGATAAAGCAAAGGTTAAGCTGAAACCTAAACCGAGTTAATAAGTGTACTGGTGGATTAGATCGCTCAGTTGCTTGCAGATTCTTTATTTTATGGAGAGATATATGTCTATCATTACCAAAACATTTCAATACGGTCAGCAATCTGTAACCCTAGAAACGGGTCGCATTGCGCGTCAAGCCTCTGGTGCGGTGCTGGTCACCATTGATGATGCAATCCAAGTTTTAGTGGCCGTTGTCGGTGCTAAAACGGCGAAGCCTGATCAGGGTTTCTTCCCTCTTTCTGTGCATTACCAAGAAAAAACCTATGCTGTGGGTAAAATCCCAGGTGGTTTCTTTAAGCGTGAAGCACGTCCCTCTGAAAAAGAGACTTTAACCAGTCGCTTGATCGACCGTCCGATTCGACCTTTGTTCCCCAAGGGGTTCATGAACGAAGTACAGGTTATTTGTACCGTTGTCTCTGCGGATAAGCAAAACGACACAGATATTGCTGCCTTAATCGGCACTTCAGCAGCTTTAGCCATCTCGGGCATTCCTTTTGCGGGTCCAATTGGTGCAGCGCGTGTTTCATATTCTGAAGATGCGGGTTACCAACTTAACCCAAGCTTTGAAGCTCAAGCCACATCAGATTTGGATATGGTTGTTGCGGGTACTGCTGACGCCGTGTTGATGGTTGAATCAGAAGCCAAAGAACTCAGTGAAGACGTGATGCTAGGTGCGGTGTTGTTTGCCCATGATGAAATGCAAGCGGTGGTTACGGCCATTAGCGAATTTGCATCACAAGCTGCGAAGCCAACTTGGGATTGGGTTGCTGAGCAAGAAGATGCCGCCCTTAAGGCCTCCGTCACTGCCTCCGTTGGTGATGCTGTTGGAGAAGCTTACCAAATCAGCGATAAAATGGATCGTTACACCCGCCTGGGTGAAGTTAAGTCACAAGCTGTTGCAGCCCTGTGCAGTGATAGCGAAGGGTCACCTTCAAAGGCTGACGTATTAAGTATGGTAAGTAAGTTAGAAAAGCACACTGTTCGTTCGCGCGTAGTGGCAGGTGAACCACGTATTGATGGTCGCGATAATAAAACAGTGCGTGGTATTAATGTTGAAATTGGTGCCTTAGCCAAGGCGCACGGATCTTCATTGTTCACTCGTGGTGAAACTCAGTCTATCGTAGTGGCTACCTTGGGTACCAGTAGAGATCAGCAGATCATCGACGCCTTAGAAGGTTCTCGCAAAGATCCGTTTATGTTGCACTATAACTTCCCTAGTTATTCTGTCGGCGAAACAGGCCGTTTTATGGGTCCAGGCCGACGTGAGATTGGACATGGTCGTTTGGCTCGTCGTGGTATTCAAGCCATGTTGCCAAGCCAAGAAGAATTCCCTTACACCATTCGTGTGGTTTCAGAGATCACTGAATCTAATGGCTCTAGTTCTATGGCCTCTGTATGTGGTGCTTCCTTAGCATTGATGGACGCGGGCGTGCCAATCAAAGCTCCTGTGGCTGGTATTGCTATGGGTTTGATTAAAGAAGATGCTGGCTTTGCTGTATTAACAGATATCTTGGGTGATGAA
>DDCR01000087.1 GCA_002335115.1 Oceanospirillaceae bacterium UBA2001 | reverse complement strand
ATCGACTACGCGAAGGGCTTTAATACCATGAACACGGCCACTTGTGTCAACTACCGCGCCAGTATCTGGATCTACCCCCATGCGCACCGTGCAAGACAAATGCCATTGGGTGTAAGACTCACGATTAATACACTGGTCTAGCTCAGCATCACTTGTTAAAGCGTCACCAGGAAAAATCTCTTCCCCACGGTATAAGTCTAGAGATGGCTGACGAACTAATTCGCGCACTAAGCGAATGCCTGAGCGCATGGCTTCACGATCACGATGGTCCTGCAGGTAGTTAACCAAAATACTAGGCGCTGCTGCTGGATCTGCACTGACTAGTTCAATCCTACCTCGACTGTGCGTTTGCATTAAACCCACATGGATCTGGAATGCATGCTCTTCGATGGGGTCCCAGCTGGTGTGATCTTCGACGCCCAAGGGTGTGAGTGTCAATTGTAGGTCTGGATAGGCCACGTCAGGATGCGAGCGGATACAGCCAACAACGTCAAAATGGTTACTAGCGCAGATGCCCTTGCGGCGCGTTAGCCATTCTACACCAGCCATCATCCGCCCTACTAAGCTTAGTTTGGGCCATAGGGTGACAGGCTTTAGGCATTTAAATTTCATCACAAGATCGGGATGGTCATTGAGGTTCTGTCCCACTCCCAGTAGATCTTTGACCAGTGGAATACCCATATCTGCCAAGTGCGCTTTGGGCCCAATGCCTGAAAGCATGAGCAGCTGTGGAGAACCTACCGCACCAGAGGACAAGATCACTTCTTTGTTGGCCCAAGCGGTGACTTGCTCACCCCGCTGATTTTTATAATTAATACCTGTAGCCACTTTATCTTTAATCAAAACTCGTTCGACCAAAGCACCAGTTACAATGGTCAGATTAGTCCTTTCACGCGCAGGGTTAAGGTAAGCACGCGTCGCACTCCAGCGTTCACCATTATGAATGGATTGGTCAAGGGGGCCAAAGCCCTCCTGACAATAGCCAACAATATCATCAGTCTGAGGATAGCCAGCCTCTAAACCTGCTTGCACAAATGCTGACGACAGCGGATTACTGGGGCTTGGACGGTGAACGTTCATGGGCCCAGAATCACCACGAAACTCACAGCCACCACCATCAAAGTTTTCTAGGCGCTTAAAATAAGGCAGAACATCGGCGTAGCCCCACCCTTGGCAACCAGATTCTTTCCAGACCTCAAAGTCTTGTGCATGGCCCCTAATAAAAACCATTCCATTGATGCTAGATGATCCACCCAGAGTCATGCCTCGATCATGTTTCAGTTGTCGGTTATTTAGTTCGGGTTCGGGGTCACCTTTAAAGGCCCAGTTGTATTTTGTACTTTTTAAATTAGTCAGCATGGCAGCTGGGATCTTCAGCGATAAAGCGCCATCTTTTGGACCCGCTTCAACAACTAGCACACTATGTTGGCCGCTCTCTGACAATCGATTGGCCAAAATACAGCCCGCTGAGCCAGCTCCCACAATAATGTAATCATATTTCATCTCAACCTTTCCTTTTTTGCAGCTCACATATAGCTTTTAGCTTAATTATCCATGCGATTTTTAACTCTTACTAACCACTGTATATTAAAAAATACCATTTGACAATATACTGACCAATGGTTAGTTTATTTAAAAAGTTGTTGTTTCTAAATGGAAATGAAAATGAAAGTGTTCAAAAAAGAAGACGGAAAAAGCAGTCTAGAACGTTGGAGTGACACAATATCTCTAATGTCAGGGCTGCAATTAATCCGAGTAGAAACTTGGATTACTACCACTACTCATAGTGAAGATAATTGTGGCGCGGTTAAGCCGTTTCTTTTTGTGCGCCTGACTAACAACGATGAGACGGTTGGTTGGGGTGAAGCCTTCGTCAACCCATGCCGAGAGAAAGCAGTGGCTGAAATCATTCATGCACTGACTCAGGCCGCTTTGACAGGGGATGCAGTGACACCCTTCAGTTTTCAAAAACTGGCCTATCAGATTTCTGGGCAACACCGTGGCCTAGATTATATGGCGGCCACAAGTGCCATTGAAATCGCTCTGTGGGATCTTGCAGCAAAACAGCTTAAGATGCCACTGTGCGATCTTTTGGGCGCAAAAGGTCAGCGCGAAATCGCCATTTATGCCAATTATTATAGTCGACCAAATCCCACTATTGAAACCTATTTAGAACGCGCTAAGGTGCTCATGGCGCAGGGATTTCGGGCCATCAAAATACATCCACTTCAGATTAGCAACCTTAAGGCAGCGGCTGACTGCGTGCTACAACTTAAAACCTTCGTGGGTGACGATATTGACCTCATGCTCGATCTTGGTGGACCACAAAATCCAGATCAGTCTCTCGAGTTTATGGCTTTAATTGCGCCCTTCAAACCATATTGGCTGGAAGAGCCTGCCGACGGAGAAGACATCCAAAGTCTTGTCAACATTAGACAATCAACTGGCCAGAGGATTATGACAGGAGAAAAACAGTGTGGCGTACCCCATTTTCGTTCACTTCTGGCCGCAGGTGCCGCTGACATTTTAAATCCTGATATCGCAGGTGTTGGAGGCATTCTTGACCTACTGGAAATTGCTGCCATGGCGCACAGCAAAGACGTCTCAGTTTCCCCTCATTGCTGGAATTCGATGACAATTGCAGCAGCCGCCATGTTGCATGTTTGCTGCGCCATACCCAATGCAGAGATGGCAGAAATCTACCCTGAGTTTTTAGCACATGGGGCGCGCATGGCCACCAATGGATTTGCGATAGAAAATGGTCGAGCCATGCTTTCTGAGCGGCCAGGACTGGGCGTGGAAATAAACGAAAAAGCGTTATTCGAATTGAGTGCACATTACCAAATGAGTGACTTGATTAAACCCATTTGATTTACAAACACTTTAACAAAGAACAAATATTGCTCTTGATCTGGTCTTCAAGCAGCACTCCTCTTTCAACCCCAAAGCATAGCTCGGAAATTATAATGGGTTTTCATAGCGAAGCAATCAAGCCTGTATAAATAAACAAATGAATCTGCATGAGTTTATGGAGGAGCTTAAGTATGCAGGGAAACCTGCTTTTATGGCGAAATGAAACTCGCAACTTTGATAGGGCTTCAGTTTAACATTGACTTTTCTTTATAGGCTTTTGAACCCAAGGCAATATTAGCGATGCTAGTGATTTTTTGTCGGGCCTCATGGTGCATTTCTATACTGGTTTTGTTATTTGGCAGCATGTTCAAAATAGCGTACTCCATTTCAGAAATGGCCTTCTCACTATCAACGCGGGCTGTCTGCAATCCGTTACGGACCCATATGCCATCAATGAGCATGCCAAAATGTAAGGCTGTGCGTTGAGCATCTATCGGATCAAGAAAGTTTTTAAATACATGAACTAAATTGCTTTGAATACGCGCATTGTTCGCAGCCTGTATTCGCAGGCACGTTTGATTATGTGTGACTTCAGATAAGAGTGACACCCATGCCTGGCAAACCTTACGGTTGAAAATGGTTGGAAAAAAGTTAGCGATGATGATGGACCATAATCTCTCATAGGGCGTGTCAGAATGTCGATATAGTTCAATCACAGATTCGCTTAACAAGGAATTTGACTTGCGAAAAACAGCTTCTAAGAGTGAACTTTTGTCCTTGAAATGATGTAAAACCACACCTTTGGAGACTCCTGCAATTTCTCCCACTTTCTCTAACGTGGCTTTGCGCAGTCCATAGCGTGCGACGGCTTCAAACGCAGCTCGTGAGAGTTCTTCGCGTCGAATTGAGCGGATTGAATTTTTAGCCATGAGGTTAGGTCTTGTACAATTAGGGTAGGACTCATGATAATACTTTTTACCTATTAATCCAACAACTAATCGTTTGACTTAAAAACTGACTGGTGGTAAGTTTATAAAACCATTACTAAATGGAAGATAAAAATAAGTGGTATTTGCTGACTATAAAAGCCAGTTAAATCACGAATCTGGAGTCAATTATGTTAAGTAAATTTTCTGTTACAGCGCTTATTGCGTCAGGCGCGTTACTAATGGGTGCAGCATCTGTTGCAGCCGAATCAAGTGATCCAATAAAGATTGCTATAAATTCATGGACTGGTCAGCATATTTCCGCTCACATTTCGGGTAGCGTACTGCAAAAAGCGGGCTACAATGTTGAATACGTTACTGCGGGTGCAGTGCCCCAGTTTGCAGCTATCTCGCAAGGCAATATTCACCTTCAGCCCGAGGCCTGGGGTAACAATGTAGGAGCAATTTACGAAAATGCAGTCGCCAGCGGTGACATCATCAAGTTAGGCTCACTAGGTCTAAAACCCGTAGAGGGCTGGATGTACCCTCCCTACATGAAAGAGCAATGTCCTGGTTTACCCGCCGTGGACGCACTCATGAAGTGTGCCCAAGTGTTTGCTACGGCAGAAACTTTTCCAAAGGCGCGACTTATTACCTATCCAGCTGACTGGGGTACGCGTTCAAAAGATTTGGTGAAAAAGGCTGGCTGGCCGATCCATCCGATTGCTGGGGGTTCAGAGGGCGCCATGATTGCAGAGATGAACTCTGCTCAAAAGTCGAAGAAGCCCATCTTGGTAATGTTCTGGTTACCACACTGGATTCATACTCCATATGATTGGGAATTTGTGGATATGTCATCCCTGAATTCAGCTTGTGAAACTACCGACGTTTGTGGATTCAAGCAAGCTGACATCACCAAGATTGTTTCTGGTGATTTTGAAGCTAAATGGCCAGGTGCATTTAAGATCATGCAAAAACTGTCCATCGATAACGCGACCATGAACGCCCTTATGTTAGAGGTTGATAATAAAGAGCGTGAACTCGAAGACGTTGTAAGCGAATGGATGAGTGACAACACAATACAAGTTCAATCTTGGGTTGCCGCAGGCTAACAACTCACCCTTTTTATATTGGGGAACATTGTCATTAAAAGGGGTAAGCATCTGTGCTTGCCCCTTTGACCCATAAACAAGATTTCTTTTCCTGTAATTTGCTAAAGTGATTGTAAGCTTGGTACACGTATACTTGGTAACAACTCAATAAGCCTAATAAAGGGGAGTACTTTTAGCTTGAGCAATAATAATAAAATTAAACTTTCATGCCGCAATGTATGGAAGGTATACAATGGTGGTGACGGTCAACACTTTGGCACTAAAGATGACCCCATTGAGCCGAAGCAACTTGCTAGCGTTATGCGCAGCGAGGGTGCAATCCC
>DDCR01000153.1 GCA_002335115.1 Oceanospirillaceae bacterium UBA2001 | reverse complement strand
AGTTAGATAACGCTTGGATTAAGAATGGAGAAGATATCATTAAAGCCTCTGCGAAAGAGTGGTATGTGCCATCTGAAGCGGAATTATCTAAATGGAGAGAAGGCGCAATCGGTGCTTGGTTAGATGCCAAGGGCACGTTTGAACCTGATGTCGCCAGAAGAGTACTTCAAGAGCAAGGCATGGATGGTTTTGTTGCTCAGCTTGAAAAAGCAGGTGCTCTGTAAAGCAGCTACCTGGAAAATAGTGTAAAGATCATTTAGGCTACCGGTAGTCCTAGATGGTCTTTTTCTTGATAAATTGTTTATAAGTGAGTCACCATGGAAAGTCTCGTCCTACTTGGCGTATTACTATTTCTAATCCTCTGTGGTGCGCCGATCGGTTTCACTTTAATCTTAATACCGTTCTTTTATATTTTGGTCACCGATGCAGTACCTCTGGTTTTAATCCCCAGTCAAATGTTCAACGCCATAGATTCAGTTCCGTTGACTGCGATCGCTTTTTTCATGTTGACGGGTGAGTTAATGACGAGTGCGACGATTACTGATCGGCTCGTTTCTTTGAGCAGAGCTCTGATCGGCCGTATGCGCGGAGGTTTGGCGCAGGTTAACGTCCTTGTGAGTATGTTTTTTGCGGGTATGAATGGATCGGTTGTAGCTGATACAGCCACAGTGGGCGCATTGGTGTTGCCTGCTATGAAAAAGGCCGGATATCCTCCCGCCTTTTCTGCAGCTGTTACCGCTGTTAGCTCCACCATTGGAGGTATCATTCCACCCAGTATTATGATGATTGTCCTTGCGAATTCGACTGAGATTTCAGTTGCCGCCTTGTTTGCAGCCGGGATTATTCCGGGCCTGCTGATTGGCGTGGTGATTATGGTGATTAACCATTACTTCGCCGTAAAATATAATTTCGAGCGAAGCGATGAGAGTTTTTCGATACGGCGAGCAGGAAAAGAATTGTATCGGTCCTCGTTCGCCCTACTGATCCCCGTGGTTTTGGTTGGTTCCGTGATGGGGGGCATAGCATCGGTCGTTGAGGCCGGCGCTATCACAGCGATGGTCGCACTGTTTACAGGTGTATTTATATACCGAACTATTAAATGGACAGAATGCACTGGTGCTTTCCGTCGGGCATTTCGTAATTCGGCCATGGTTTTCATTATCATAGCAGCGTCGGGACCCTTTAGTTGGTTGCTTGCCTCTTTGGGTGCAATCGGTGATCTTGAGAGTTGGTTACTGAGCCTCACAGATTCACCCATTATCTTTATTCTGGCCCTTATGCTTTTTATTTTTTTACTCGGAATGGTGATGGATTCCGCAGTGAATATTATCATCGTTGGCCCCGTTCTTGTTGACGTTATGGTTCAAGCTGGCTTTCCTGAGATTCAGGCCGCGGTCGTAGTCATTGTTGGCTTCTTGATAGGGTCTGTAACACCCCCAGTTGGTGTCGCCTTTTTCACTTCTGCCACTATCGCGCAAGTGCGACTAGAAGAGGTGGCAGTGGCATTAGTTCCTTACCTGATCGGTCTATTCTTACTTTTATTTTTCATTCTCGTCATTCCAGAATTGACGATGTTTCTTCCACAGCTAATGAGTTAGATAAAAACTATGTGGCAATTTTTAAATAACGTTGACCGTTTTATCCATCGCACTTTAGAGGCGTTGTGTTCAATGTTTTTGGCTTTGATGGTTGGGTTCACGATTTATACTGTTCTGATGCGATATGTATTTGCCAACCCGCCTGTTTGGGGGGATCTGTTAACGGTACTCAGTAATATTTGGTTGATGTTTATAGCCCTATCGCTCACAGCCAGAGATAATGAACACATCGCTTTGAACTTAATTTATGAAAAGTTACCCCCTAGGTTCGCCCTGTATATACGCCAGTTTTGGAAGCTTATGATCATTTTGGTCGGAATAACTCTGGTCATTTATGGAATTGAGCTGGTGGAAGGCATGCGTGGTAAATATTGGGAAATGTGGCATTTTGAAATTACCGCGCAAGGTATCGAGTTCAAAGAGAACTACATGCCAAAAAAATACGCTGTCATGATCCTACCGTTAGCTGGATTTTTGACGGCATTTGGGGCTGCCATCTGTTTTATGAAAAAGGTCTAATCTTTCTCACAAAACCTAAATCAAACGTTTGGTTTGGCGTTGGCACCATGGCAGGGCCAAGCGAGGCTGCGGCGGAACGGCGAAAACTGGCCTTTTTTCTGGCGTGTTCGTCAGCTGTAAAATTACCCTAGAACACTGCAAAATGCTTCTTTTGGATCTTGGTGGATGGGTTCGTAAAGTATTGACCAGATTTTGAATACGGATGTTTTTATTCAAATGATATGCCCAAAAGCTACGCTGTTATGATTTCTTCATTTGCCGCAAGGCCGTTGTGTCTTTTGGCGTTTGTCGCTATTTTGGAAGACGTCGCTCGTTCCCGCAACGCCGCTTTCAAAATATTAAACAGGTGCGTGGGCTTTTGATTATAGGGATCTACTATCGCTTTAAATGGGGTACCTTTAGAGTTGCAGGCGATGATATAATTTTAACATGCATACGCTTGGTTAGCTTTAGCGCCATAATAGCATACCCATACCCAAGGCTGATTTTGATGAGAGGGTCTGTTGTCTTGCTGCTGCAAGGCGACAAGATTAGGCATGGGATTATATTGTTCAGTTGATATTATTGGGCTCAAAAATGTCTTACTTGAATCGTAGTTTTTATGCGCTAAAGGCCACACCCATAGGCCAGTACTTATCGAACATTACCTCAGGCTTTTTGCTGTGCCTCATGGTCGCCATGTCGGCCAAATTTGTATCAGAACATTATGGTGGCCCCGTCATTCTTTATGCCTTATTAATGGGCATTGCGCTTAATTATCTATCTACTGAAGGCCGATGTGTTGCAGGTATTGAATTCTGTGCCAAGTCGATATTACGTTTTGGCATCGCTTTACTAGGTGCCCGAATTACCATAGAGCAGCTCATGGGCTTGGGCATTACCCCAATTATGATTGTACTAGTCTCAGTGCCCGCCACAGTGCTGTTTGGTTTCTTTGTAGGGCGCTGGCTCAAACTTGGACGTGGACAAAGTATTTTGAGTGGCTCAGCAGTGGGTATTTGCGGTGCGTCTGCGGCACTCGCGGTGGCAGCTGTATTACCCTACAACAAGCATGCAGAAAAGAATCTTATTTTTACAGTGGTCTGTGTGACGGCTCTTAGTACTTTGGCGATGGTCGCTTATCCATTGGTTGTAACTGCGTTTGAAATGAGCCCCACGGCCAGCGGTGTTTTTTTGGGGGCCACCATCCATGATGTAGCTCAAGTGGTTGGTGCGGGTTATTTAATGTCTGACGAGATTGGCGATGTCGCCACCTTCACTAAGTTATTGAGGGTATCTACACTGGTGCCTGTGGTGTTAATCATCGCCTTAATTGCTGCACGCTGGGGTAAAACTCCATTTGATACAGCGCCCTCAGGATTTCCACTACCTAGTTTCCTTGTGGCTTTTATCGTTATTGTTAGCATCAATAGCGCTGGGTTTATTGCGTTCGAGGTGTCTGAGTTTATGGTTGAAATGTCCCGTTGGTGTCTTATTTTAGCGATGGTGGGATTGGGTATGAAATCATCGTTCAAAGAGTTGGCAGATATGGGTTGGCGGCCTATCGCTCTCATGCTTGCCGAGACTTTATTTTTGGCTGGATTAGTACTCATTTGGTTACAGTTTTAAAACCGAGCCCAATTTATGGCGTCTTACGATGAGCTATTGGATGGGTGCCAAACTGTCGTTGAAATGCTCTGCCCAGTGCTTCACTAGAACCATAGCCATAACGAATGGCAATTGCTTGAATTCGGTCGCCCCGTTCGATGTCTTGGGACGCCAAAATCATACGCCAGTGACGCAAGTAAGATTGGGCGGTTTGGCCTACTCTTTGATTGAATAATTGCGTAAAGCGGCTGGTTGATAAACCTGCCATACCGGCAAGACTCTCATTGTTCCAGAGTTTACCCGGTGTTTCATGCATACACACAATGGCTTTACTCAACCGACTATCTGCAAGCCCATTAAGCAGTCCGGGCATGCTAGTCCCCATTTCTATCTGCTGGCGCAAAACACTAATCATTAACACTTCACCAAGGCGATTCAGCACCCCACCCATCCCACAGCGTTGGGCTTCACTTTCAGTCTTGAGTAACCGCACCACCATAGCGAGGTCTGAATCAGCCTGGATATTAATTTTGATTATCTCTGGCAGGGTAGCAAAAAGAGGATTGTCCCCTCCACCCCATGTTGTGCGTGCACTGAACATCACACACTCACCCTCCAGCTTCAATTTAGGTAACGAGCTTAAAGGAGACAATATTATTTGACTAGGCTGCCCTGTTTGTATGTCTTGTAAGATAATAAGGTTTACTGGAGCACCTGGGACAGGGGTGACCTGCAAGGAAAAGCGATGAATCAGGGAAGAAAGCCGGTCAAATTCAGACATATAGTTGTTTTGATCTATTAAATCGTATTTTATTGATCATAATATCAGTTATAGTCAATGACAAATACACTTGAGAAAAAATATTATGTTATTACCACGTCAAAAAACCCCCAACCTTGAACTTGAAACTCTTGATCACGGGGCCTTTAGCCTCTCCACTGACATTGCTGAGCGCGGCGTTGTTATCTGCTATTACCGGGGCTTGCATTGCCCCATTTGTGCCAAGCAACTAATGGATCTTCAAAGCCACGTCGATGAATTTGCAAAAAGAGGCGTCACTTGTATTGCAGTCAGTTCAGATGACAAGCAACGCACTCAACAAATGGCTGATAAGGTGGGCGCTGGCAACCTAAAGTTTGGTTATGGCATGAGCCTAGCTAAAGCCAAAGAATGGGGGCTCTATATTTCTACATCTCGGGGCACAACCTCAATTGGCATCGAAGAACCAGCCTTGTTTTCAGAACCTGGTTTATTCTTAGTGGGCCCTGATCAAGGCCTTTATTATGGGTCCGTGCAAACTATGCCTTTCGCTCGACCTCATTTTGCTGAATTGCTGGGGGCGCTGGATTTTGCCATCGCTAATGATTACCCTGCCCGAGGTGAGTATTCTGGTGAGGTTTGATTATTAATCGGGCGCCAGACGGCAGGCCACTAAAAGAATCACCCGTTTGAGTAGCTGCGTGAGGGCATAAAAGACAGTTTATTAACCCCCAGAGACCCTAAATCAGACGGCGTGCCGCTTTAAAAAGGGATATGCCCGTTTGAAAATAAAGCCCATTAGGTATTACTAATCCTCGTTTTTATCATGCACCAGCATCGAATCCTTAAATGCCTGTAACACACTGCGGCAGCTGATTTGACCAACAAATTGACCGTCCTTGACGACCGGCATGCGCCGACGCTTATGCTGTATTAGTGTTCGAGCTGCCTCGAACAGGGTGGTTTCCACTGGCAGCACATCGACTTTAGTGTGCATGAGATCACCAATGCAGGCGTCACCTTCTTGGTAATAAGCAATTTGTTCTAATTGACTCAATAGATCTAATTCAGAAATGACCCCCACAACTCGACCCTCAACGTCTAACACGGTGCCGCCGGTTACTTTACGAATCAACATTTCATGAATGGCATCCATGATATGCGTGGAAGGTGAAAAGGTAAGTGGATTGACCGACATGAAGTCTTTAATATTAATTGAGTTTAACATCTAGCAAAGCTCCTCTTTTGAGTTGCTCCCAAAGAATAAACCAATGGTAGTCAGTGCAGTATTACGCCACTTTTTAGCATTAGTCAATTTTAATACCTCAATCAGCGATTATATTAAAAATCATAAGCAGATGTTTTATATATATAAATTATGTGGTCTAAGGAGTAATAATGAATAAGTTGCAAATTAGAATTTATTTCTTCTATACTGTTTGACAACTTGTAGTGGGCTAAGATGATGTTTCTTAACTATTTAAACAGCCACTTTTTTGCCCATATATCGATCTATTTTTGTGTCTCTACGTTTGGTGAAAGGCAATCAATATGACCTATGGGGAAGAGTTAATTAGCCACATTTGGCCCTTAGCACTATTTTTGATGTTGCTTTGTGGCTTAATAGTGATGATGCTCACACTACCTACACTGCTGGGTGGAAAAAGAGTATCACGGGCGGTTAATGAGCCCTATGAGTGCGGTATTGTGCCCGTCGGCTCTACCCATTTTCGCATGCCTATTCCCTTTTACTTATTTGCTATCTTTTTCGTTATCTTTGACTTAGAAGTGGTGTTTCTGTTTGCTTGGGCTGTGGCCGTTAAAGAAACTGGCTGGCTAGGCTTTAGCGAAGCATTGATCTTTATATTCATTCTGTTTGTGGCGCTCATTTATCTTTGGCGTCTTGGGGCCTTAGATTGGCGCACTGAAAGACAAAAATTCGAATTACTCAACTTGGACGCACGCTAATTGCTGGATTTTTAACTTAGGCTACCAGCACCCACCGTGTATTAAATAATAACCGATTCTGCAAAGAGTCACGGGGGTTGTTATGCCGCAGTTAAAGTCTGGTGCCTATGGTGCTAACCTTATTGCCTCGCAAGATCAGAGTTTTGCACAGTCTGTGGAAGACAGTTTGGTATTGGGCAAGGTCAAAGATTTAGTCGCATGGGGTCAAAGCAATTCCTTGTGGCCATTTAATTTTGGCCTCTCCTGTTGTTATGTAGAAATGGCAACAGCATTTACTTCACGCCATGATATTGGTCGTTTTGGTGCGGAGGTTATCCGTGCTACCCCCCGTCAAGCTGATGTGATGGTGATTTCTGGCACCGTATTTCGAAAAATGGCGCCTGTTATTCAACGCCTCTATGAACAGCTTTTAGAACCTAAATGGATTATATCCATGGGCTCCTGTGCTAACTCAGGAGGGTTATACGACATATATAGTGTGGTACAGGGGGTCGATAAGTTTCTTCCCGTCGATGTGTATGTGCCAGGGTGTCCACCAAGGCCAGAGGCTCTATTGCAAGGGTTAATATTACTGCAAGATGCTATTCGACACGAAAACCGACCTTTAAGCTGGGTACTTGGCCCAGACGGAGTGGAAAAGCCTTCCATGCCTTCGCAACGTGATCTACATACCGAAAAACGTATGCGCATGACTCATTTACCTAATCCAGATCAGGTTTAGTTGCCGTGACTAAGCCCATATTTGAACCCAACCCCCACCCGATGGGTGATGCTAACTTATTACTGTTGCTGCAACACGAGTTTCCACACCCTTTAATTGAACAAAGCACCGCTGATGACATACCTAGTGTATGGGTTGATGCCGCTCATGTAGGCGCACTCCTGCAATATTGTAAGCACGAGTTACGGCCCTGCTATGCAATGTTATATGATCTTAGCGCCATTGATGAACGCGTCCGCAGTCATCGGGAAGGCCAGCCTAAAAGTGATTTTACTGTGGTCTATCAATTATTGAGCCTTACTGGCAACTCCTTTTTACGCATTAAGGTAGCGTTAATGGAGTCAGAATTACACATCGATAGCCAATGCACTTTGTGGCCCAATGCGAATTGGTACGAACGCGAGTGCCATGACATGTTTGGTATTGATTTTGTGGGTCACCCTAATTTATACCCACTTATTATTCCCCCTACTTGGAAAGGCCATCCCCTGCGCAAGGAACATCCAGCCCGCGCTACAGAAATGGAGCCCTTTAGCATCGATGAACAAATGCAAGACGAAGAACAAGAGGCTTTGAGGTTTGTGCCAGAACAATGGGGCATGAAGCGAGAAGGAAAAAATACCGATTATATGTTTCTTAATATGGGCCCTAACCACCCTAGTGTGCACGGTGTGTTTCGCGTTGCTGTGCAGCTTAACGGTGAAGAAGTAGTGGACGCTGTTGCAGACATTGGCTATCACCATCGCGGGGCCGAAAAAATGGGTGAGCGCCAAGCTTGGCACACCTATATGCCTTACACTGACCGCATTGATTACTTGGGTGGAGTCATGAATAACTTACCCTATGTGATGGGGGTCGAGAAGTTAGCAGGCATCAAAGTATCGTCGAGAGTAGAAACCATTCGTGTGATGCTGTGTGAATGTTTTCGCATTCAAAGTCACTTCTTGTTTTTTGGTACCTTTGCCCAAGACATTGGTCAGATGTCACCTATTTTCTATATTTTCACTGACCGAGAGATGTTGTTTGGCATTATTGAAGCCATTACTGGGGGCCGCATGCACCCGAGTTGGTTTCGTATTGGCGGTGTTGCGCAAGACCTACCCCAAGGTTGGGATGTCATGATGCAGGAATTTTTGGCACGCATGCCTAAGCGCTTAGATGAGTACCAAAAATTAGTACTAGATAATCGTATTATCAAACAGCGCACTGTGGGTGTGGGCCGTTACACCAGCGAAGAAGCCATAGACTGGGGCATTGCTGGTGGTGGTTTGCGGGCCACAGGCTATGATTGGGATATGCGTAAACGTATGCCCTACAGTGGTTATGAAAACTTTGACTTCGATATTCCCTTGGGAAGTAACGGTGATTGTTATGATAGAGCCATGGTGCGGTTACAGGAAATTCGACAGAGTTTGCGCATTATCCAACAGTGCGTAGACCATATGCCAGAAGGTCCCTACAAAGCAGATCATCCACTGACGACGCCGCCGCCAAAAGAGCGCACCATGCAAGATATTGAAACCTTAATTCACCATTTTGTGCACTCCAGTTGGGGTCCAGCCATACCGGCAGGTGAAGTGTGCTTACCTATTGAAGCGGCCAAAGGCCTAAACAGTTATTACCTCGTCAGTGACGGCAGCACCACTTCCTACCGCACCCGAATTCGCACACCATCCTTTGCCCATTTACAAATGATTCCAACCATGAGTCGTGGCATGATGGTGGCTGACATGATTGCCATCATTGCCAGTATTGACTTTGTTATGGCCGACGTGGACCGATAAGGAGCAATGATGACCCCAATAATCGCTACCGATGCAGCCTCCCATAAGCCAGATTGGCGGTTGCTTATTGAGCCCCTTAGCGAGCATGAAGAAGCCGCTATTAGTGCCCAAGTACAGCATTATCCCCAGCCCCAAGCAGCCACTATTGAGGCCTTAAAAATTGTTCAAGAGCATCAAGGATGGGTGTCTGACGGTAAGTTGAAGGCCATTGCCAACCGCCTACAAATGAGTCCTGATGAAGTAGAATCTGTGGCCACATTTTACAACAAAATTTATCGTCAGCCAGTGGGAAAAACAGTCATCTCCCTCTGCGATAGTGTCAGTTGTTGGATTATGGGCTACCAAGGTTTAGCCCAATCACTGAGCCAAGAATTACAAATAGCCTTGGGTGAAACCACCGCTGATGGTGCTATAACCCTCCTACCCACTCCCTGCCTAGGGGCCTGCGATCATGCTCCCGTGGCCATGGTAGGGGGCCAGCGTGCGCATCAACTTACCCCCACATCTCTTATAGAGTTAGCCCGTCAGGCCCGGGAGCAAAGTCTATGACTGATAATCAAAGTATGCATCAACCCACTAACCTGCCATTAAGCCAACACATTAAAGCTGATGGTAGCGTCACTAGTTTGATGGAGTATCAATCAAACTATGGCTACCAAGGGCTTGCCAAGGCCTTATCTATGACCCCAAGCGAGGTCGTCGATTGGGTTAAAGCAGCCAATCTCAGGGGCCGAGGTGGGGCGGGGTTCTCAGCAGGTTTAAAGTGGAGTTTTGTGCCACCCATAGAGCAATTACCCGGCCAACGCTATGTCATTTGCAATGCAGATGAAATGGAGCCTGGCACTTTTAAAGATCGCTGGTTAATGGAACATGACCCCCATCAGCTGATAGAAGGCTTGGCCATTGCCGCCTATGCAGTGCAAGCCCACACTGCGTTTATTTTTCTGCGGGCTGATTATGACTTATGTGCTGAGCGCCTGCAGTATGCCATGGATGAAGCTCAAGCAGCAGGCTTGCTGGGTGAGCAGATGAATGATGCTGGGTTTCATTTAAACATGCTCTTGCACACAAGTGCGGGTCGCTACATTTGTGGTGAAGAAACAGCCCTGATCAACGCCCTAGAAGGCAAACGTGCACAGCCACGATTTAAACCCCCTTTTCCCCAGGTCAGTGGTTTATTCGGCCGCCCTACGGTGGTCAATAATACTGAAACCTTATGTAATTTGCCCCATATTTTTCATCACGGTATTGATTGGTTTACCAACTTAGGCGTCGGTGATGACAATGGCACAAAAATATATGGGGTCAGTGG